>JAHLWJ010000008.1 GCA_019057975.1 Promethearchaeota archaeon
ACAACGAAAGTGAACTAATACCGGCTATTAAATTTGTAAATGCAATAAGAGACCTAAAGGCATTATCTCATAGTATTAAAAAAAGAGGGAAAAAATGGAATCAAGAAGAAAAAAACTACTCAGGATCTTAAATTACACTGCAGAGCAGGAAAAACTAATCAAGTTATTAAAAACGCCGGGATATCAACGGTTTGCGGAAGTGGTTGAAAACCGGGAAAGATTTATGAACATTTATACAAGTGAAGATATTGATAATTTAATTGAATTTTTTGAGAAGTTAATCAAGACTTTTGAAAAGAAAGATATTAAAAAAATAATTCCAAAGCTTAAAAAAATCTATATCCATAAAGAAATAGAAAATATTACACATAAGTTATTAAAGACTCAAAAATTAAATAAGACGGGTAGATTCTTACTTGATGAGAATTACACAAAAGGTGAAATAGAAGTATGGAAGGCCGAGGGCGTTGAATACTATTTAAAGGTTGAAGACATAATGAGATTAAAAGGCCAGAATCCTAAACTGTATGTAAGCCAGATTAAAAATATTTCCCTGCTAATGTGTATGGTCCAGGAACAGCAATTTTACAACGAAAAAAAAGAGGTTAATTGTGAATTTATGCTTTCCAGGTATGCGGAAAGAAGGGGCTACACGAAAGAAGAAATTAAGAGAGGAGGCGATATTTTCAATCAATTAAGAAGGGATTTATATACCGGTGCTTATACAACATACCGGATTGATAAGGTAATGATAAACGGTCATGAATATACAGCTCACGGAATCCCGAATTTTTATACCTTACTAGAGCCAAAAGACTATGATGGTATTCACTGGATAGCAAAATTTAATGATCCGTGGAAAAGCTGGATAATGGAAATCCTAAACAAAAAAGCAAGGCAATATTTTATTGTAAATCCTAAAGCTATCGAGGACAGGGCAACATCAAGCAAGCCTTACCTACTTTTGTTTTATATGCAGCTTAGAAGGAGAGCTAATTTATTAGCTAATCCTAAAAAAATTATTGAGCTTTTAGAGGATATGAAGCTCCCAGATAAAATTTTAATTAGTCCAAAAAGGTGTTTTGAACTTCTGAAAGAATGTTTGATTTATTTTTCTATCCACTACCAGCCAACCCCGGAAATAGAAAGTTTTAATCTTTACAATAACTTCCATAGAACAAAAACAGTAAAACTGCCCCTGTCAATTTCAGAAGCGTTTAAGAACTATTCCTATGAAGATTTTAAAGGAATTCTAAAGGCAATTGGAATAAAGGATATCAGGGAAGCGTTTATCAGTTTTAAGAAGCCATATAAGAAACCGGAAGGCAAGATTAATTAAGAAGAAAATAAAACTGTTGATAACTTTTCACATTTAAGAATTTTACTTAATGTAAAGGTCAGGATTTAAGAATTTTTACTTAATGTAAAGGTCAGGATTTAAGAATTTTTACTTAATGTAAAGGTCAGGATTTAAGAATTTTACTTAATGTAAAGGTCAGGATTTTAAAGGCAAAAAATGGCTGAAATGCACTACAAATAAGGCCTCCGAGAGTTATCCACAGTTTTAACCTAAATATTAAATACTAAATATAATATAAATACTAAACACATATTTCTTTCTTTTCTTTATGTTACTTTCTTTTCTTTCTTTAGATAGACTATACATAATTATTATTAATAAAAGAGAAGCCAGAAAAGAAGGAAAAGAGCCGGCTAGGGGAAGGAATTTTTTAAGTATCAGATCTACTTCACAGAATAGCTTTAGAAGGGATATATATATTTATTAAAAAGAAGAACTGGATCAGATGATGAGGATAAAATGTGGAAGTCAGCCTATAGGAAAGCACCTATCATCCTCGGATTCCGAGGATGATAGGTGGTCACTTCAGAAAACAGCAGAATTATTAAACAAAGGAAAGAGGAATGCCTTATAAACCTAAAAAGCCCTGCAACTATCCATTATGCCCTGAGCTTATATCTGGGGGGCAAACATATTGTGAAAAGCATAGAAAGAAAGTAAACATAGAATACAAAAACAGTAGAACTGATAAAGAGGAGCAGGCCTTTTATAAGAGCTATCGCTGGAAGAGATTAAGAAAATATAAACTATCAAGAAATCCTTTGTGTGAGATATGCTTAAGAGGAGGAATAGTAAAAGAGGCAAGCCTGGTTGACCATATAAGACCAATAAAAAATGGCGGAGATCTTATGGCAGTAGATAATCTGCAATCTCTATGTGTATCTTGCCACAACAAAAAGAAAGCAAAAGAAATAAAGGGGTATAGGGGGTCAAATAGCTACAGACCTTAGCCAGTCGGTCGGGCGGTAATAAAACAAAATAAGTCGCAATATAGGGTAGGGGGGGGTAAAAATCATAAAAAGTTACCAAAAGTAGTAAAATTCCTATCAAAGTTAGGGAAAACACTGTATTTAAGCCAAATGTAGGTTAAAAAAGTGATAAAAACAGAAAATTTATCTAACTTTGTTAGAAAAATAGCGTGGTTAAGCCAAAAAACAGAAAAAAAGGGTTAAAAAAGTAGAAATAATTATTTCCTATTTATACCCTGATAGCACGTAATTTATTATGCTATTATTTAAAATAAGGGAACTGCCATGATTAATATTGATGCTTTTAACAGGAGATTTCCAGATGATAATGCCTGTCTGGAATATCTAAAGAATATATTATATCCCAATGGTATTTATTGTAAGAATTGTAAGAGAGTAACCAAGCATCACAAATTGAAATCAAGACCATCTTATAGTTGCGATTACTGCGGACACCACATATACCCTACAGCCAATACAATGTTTCACAAGTCCAGTACTCCGTTAAGATATTGGTTTTATGCTGTTTATTTAATGGATGATACAAGGTGTGGAATATCTGCCAAACAACTTCAAAGAGAACTTGGGGTTACATATAAGACTGCCTGGCGTATGTTTCATAAAATCAAAGAGGAGATGTTTAAGTAACTTAAGGGAGGGGAATTAAATCCAAGAAAAAAATCACATATATTTATTTAACAGCCAAAGAACAGTTTGCTACTGGTATTTAAAAATGATAAAAATATAAAAAATAACTTGACAATATATTTAATACTGATAACATAAATAATAATGGTAAATTAATATTATTGAATAATAAGGGTATTAGATGATTATTACAATTGCTAATCAGAAGGGAGGCCAGGCAAAAACTACATCAGCAATAAATATCGGAGCAGGCCTTACCAGGTTAGAGAAAAGAATACTACTGATTGACCTGGACAGCCAGACTGATTTATCTACTAGTTTGGGAATAGTTGAGGAAAATATAAAATATACGATAAATGATGTTATAGCCAAAAAGGCAAATATAAAAAAAGCTATTACAAGACTGGATAATGGAATGAGTGTTATACTGGCAAGCCATAAACTAACCGGGACTTCCATGAATCTTAAAAAAAGTGATGTACTGAAAGAATTGTTAAAAGATATAAAAAATGATTATGAGTTTATTATTATTGATACCCAGCCAAGCCTAAGCATACTTACTGTTAACGCACTGGCAACCTCAAATGAAATTTGGATAACGTTTCAACCTGAATACCTGGCCATGACTGGTACAAAAGACCTGCTTAATACAATTGAACTTTTAAAAGATAAATTTGGTATAAATCCAGAAATTAGAATAATAATAACACTGTATGATAGTAGGAAATTATTACACAGGGAAGCTATAGAATCTATTAAAAAGCATTTTAAAAATGTATTTAAAACTATAATAAGAACCAATGTAAGCTTGGCCGAAGCACCATCTCACAGTAAAGATATATTTGAATATAAACCTAACAGTCATGGAGCTATGGATTATATGAATTTATGTAAAGAGATATTAAGGAAGACAAAATGAATAAAAAATTAAAGTACGATCCGTTTGAGGATACCATTAAAAAGGGTGTAAGAAAAACAGACATTGAAGATGATTATATAAGGCAAACATATATCATCAAAAAGGAATATGTTAACAAACTAAAAAATAAAGCATACTGGGATAGAACTAGCCAAAAAGAAATCCTGGACGAAATATTAAAGAATTATTTTAAAGACAAAAACATAAAGCCTATACCTGGTAAAGTTTAAGGATAATTAAATGGAAGAAATATCAACCACAAAAGAATTTAAACGAAGGAAAACGCTACCATTTAATAAAATAATTTTGGGGGATGCGATAAAAGAATTAAGAAAATTGCCCGATGAAAGTTGCGATGTAATTATCATTGATCCGCCTTATAATATCGGAAAAGATTTTGGTAATAATTTTGATAAAAAAGACCTGGGGGATTACATTAAATGGTCTAAAAAATGGATAAAAGAATCTATTAGGATAATGAAACCAACGGCAACAATGTTTATATACGGATTTAGTGAAATTTTGGCATATTTGTCTGTAGAGATCCCTTTGGAAAAAAGATGGCTAATTTGGCATTATACAAATAAAAATGTAGCTTCACTTAATTTTTGGCAAAGAAGTCATGAAGCAATAATTTGTTGCTGGAAAGATAAACCAATTTTTAATAGAGACGATGTTAGAGAACCCTACACAGATTCCTTTCTTAAGGGAGCAGCCGGCAAGGTTAGAAAGAATACATTGGGAAGATTTAGCAATGGAGATAAATTTACTATTTATAAAGCTCATGATAACGGGGCTCTACCAAGAGATGTAATTAAAATACCTTCTTTAGCGGGAGGATCAGGAAGGAGCGAAAGGTGGTTCTTGTGTAAAACCTGTAATAATGTTTTTGCTCCTTCTAAACTTAAAGAACATCTTGGGCATAATATTATAAAACACCCGACGCAAAAACCGCTAGAGTTATCCCGTAAACTAATTAAGTCTTGTTTACCGAAGCAAAAAGCTGTGGTGCTCGTTCCTTTTGTTGGCTCAGGGTCTGAGTGTTTTGTTGTTAAACAACTTGGGGCATCATATATAGGTTTTGAAATTAATCCTGATTATATAAAAATTGCAGAAGTATTTATTAAAAGTTCTGAAAAAATAGATTATAAAGCAAAGATAATAAAGCAAAGATAATAAAGCAAAGATAAAAAAACCACTTAAAAGGAAAGAGACAATAAACGAGAATATAGGTTTATTTTCTACTATGAGATTGTCTTAAGGTTTTAAAACACCTTCATCTATTTTATTTTTTATTTCTAAAAATATTTTAGGAGTGAAAATTACGAACCCATTATCAAATCTTTTTAAATTTTTATTTTCAATAAATTCTTTATAAGCTTTCCGGAGAGTTCCATCTTTCCTGATTGGATTTTCAAATATATTACCAGTTGGCACTTTATAATTAATTGGATAAAATAAACCCTCCATAATTTTATTTGTCTGTTTTGCTACTCTAACTTCTCTGCTGCGTGTTTCTTTTTTAACCTGAAAATTAATTTTAATACCTTTATAATTTGCTCTAAAATCAGCCCCTAGATGGTCAAGCTCGGCAGACATCTCAATAGAACCCTTGCCAAAAACCGATTCTGCCACATAACCTGCATGTATTTGAGTTATAAGACTTGCCCATGTCCTATAAATTCTAGCAGGCAACCCAAAATAGAAACATCTCTCACACATCATTATTTTTTTTCTAAAATCTTCTAAATTGTTCTCATATCTATCTAGATATTTTTCATAAAATTGATCATAGTCTATGAATAGTTTTTTATCCCAATAAATCTCATATAAAATAGCAATTGCTTGTATATTCTTAGGAAGGTCCATTTCAACTATTTTGATAGGTCTATACTTTTCTCTATATGAACCCAGATTAATTGACTTTAAAAATTCTTCAAATTTTAGAATGTTCATAATTTATAAGATAATATAACATAACTTTAAAATAAAGAAAATGCAAAGTTTGAGATCGGACCTGTGGACTTTTCAAGAATTGGGTAGTTTAAAAATATATGTTTTATGTACAAAAATAAACCTGGGGCTTGAATTTAGCGTAAAATGTTTAACTAATAACTAACATACAATAAAGACGCTTATAAAAGGCCTCTAAAATGCGATTTAAGATTTTAGCATAATCATAAGGGCATTAAGGGATTCTCTATATTCCTATGGTTTGATACCTTTATATGCTTTTATACTGACCTCCCCATACGATTAAGGCGTTTAAATGGCTTATAGATCCTTAATATATCCTAGTTTTTTATTCTAAGGCGTCTAATTTACGGCACAGGACACGTTCAACATTATATTAATGGCGTATATAGGATTAAATAACCTTAAAATAGCCTAGAATTGAAATCTAAAAATAGTACCAAAATAGGCAATATTATCTAAACAGACAGTATCTAAACAGACAGTATCTAAACAGACAGTACCTAAACATAACCGTAAATACGGTTGAAATACGGTTGAAGTGAGTAACAAATTAGCGTTTAAAAACGGTAAAAAAACGGTAAAGCCCTGTTTTACTAATTGAGCTTATATCTCTATAATTGCGATGTGGAACTATACACCATTGCTAAAATGGCAAAGATCCTAAAGATACCGGCTAGCACGCATGCCTGGCCGCGACTCCGCAGATATTGAAATTATGATATTTAAAAAAATAGCTGGCAAATAGCCATTAATAGTTTCCACAGTCAGCATGCCACATTATATTAATAAATTTATCAAATTTTAAGCTACTTACCTATTTGCCTTATCCCGACTATGCCGACGCTATAAAAAAGGCAAAGGCAGGTGAAGAACCATTTTGCAAGTTTTGCAAGTCTATAATAAAGTTACTTTTAAAAAATAGGTGAATCTTTAATGACCTTTATTTAGCTGGAATTTCTTAATATTTTAAGATTTACCAGGTAACATAAAAATATAGAAAATTTGTTAATAACATTACATTTTATTTGATATTAAATTTATCGGTATTATAATGGTTAATAACATTACAAATTAGATAAAGAATATATTATATCCCAATGGTATTTATTGTAAGAATTGTAAGAGAGTAACCAAGCATCACAAATTGAAATCAAGACCATCTTATAGTTGCGATTACTGCGGACACCACATATACCCTACAGCCAATACAATGTTTCACAAGTCCAGTACTCCGTTAAGATATTGGTTTTATGCTGTTTATTTAATGGATGATACAAGGTGTGGAATATCTGCCAAACAACTTCAAAGAGAACTTGGGGTTACATATAAGACTGCCTGGCGTATGTTTCATAAGATCAGAGAGGAGATGTTTGCGTAACTTAAGGGAGGGGGGAAATTAAAGCCAAGAAAAAAATCACATATATTTATTTAATAGCCAAAAAACAGTTTGCTACTGGTATTTAAAAATGATAAAAGTATAAAGAAAGACTTGACATTTGTATTAATAGATGAGATAATTCTTATATTATAAATAATAATATAGGAAACAAAATGTCAAGAAAGAAAAAACAGGATTGGCGAGATAGAATAAATTGGAAGCAGGCCGGCCTGAAAGCATACTACACTAGGATAAAAAATACATATGATTTTACAGATGAGGAATTAGAGGATTTTTTTGAAGCAAAATATCAGGAACAAGTTGAATCAGAATCAAGGAAAAATGTTAGGGAAGTTATCAGGTACCTTGGTGGAGTGTATGACTCGGATTATGAAAGTATACCAATTTGGGCCAAGAGGAAAAACGGAAGGGCATTAGATTTAATAGTTATATCCCTTAATGATATTTTACCGGAATATGGAATAGAAAATGCAAATGATGTTTATAATCTATTAAAGAGATCCGGAGTATAGCATGAGAGTAATTTATGAACCCAAAGGAAAAGCAAGAGAGTATTCACTACTTGCACTAAACCTATATAATGGTTGTTCAAACGGATGTAAATATTGTTACGTTCCTGCCTACTGCAGAAGAGATAAAGAGGAATTTAAAAATAATACAATAGTAAGAAAAGATGTTTTAAAAAAACTTGAAAGGGATTGCCAGGAACTTGAAGGAGGAAGCCAGCAAATTCTTATGTGCTTTACAAGTGATCCTTACCAGATAGCAGAAGAGATAAATAAAATTACAAGACAGGCCATAAAAATATTAAATAGATATGGCTTAAATTTTCAAATACTTACAAAAAGCGGATCAAGGGCAGAAAAAGATTTTAGCCTTTACAAAAAAGGCGATACTTATGCAGTTACCCTTACATTTGACAACGAGATAGATAGCAGAAAATATGAACCAGAAGCAGATATACCGGAGCAAAGAATAAAATCACTTACTGAAGCTAAGAAGAGAGGTATAACTACATGGGCAAGCTTGGAGCCAGTTATAAGCCCGGATCAGTCTCTAAACCTGATAGATATAACATACCGGTTTGTAGATTTATTTAAAGTAGGAAAGCTTAATGGATATCCTGAAATAGAAAATAAAATAAACTGGAAACAGTTTGGACTGGATGCTATAGAAAAGCTAGAAAAGTATAAGAAAAATTATTATATTAAAAAGGATTTAGAAAAATATTTGAACCGGTAGTATAATCAAGTAATAAAATATTAAAAACTAAAGTAAGATATAAATCATGAATGGATTACTTACTAAGCCTAAATCTCATGTAGCAACATTAAAATTTGAGGTTCATATAATTGTTGAAAAAGATGAATATGGATATATTGCATATTGTCCTGGCTTAAAAGGCTTAGCAGTGGAAGGAGATACTGAAAAAGAAGTACTTTCTAACTTTTGCAAGGCATTTATATCTTATATGCAATCAATATTGAAGCATAAAGATCCTTTGCTTATTTGTTCTACTTTTAAAGTGAATAGCACAGTAAAACCTATTATTGAAAATATTGAAGTTCCAATTTCAATTGATTCCAATTGCAATATATATGCATCTGAATGAGATATCCAAAAAATATATGGGAACAGATAAAGAATTTATCTTGACAAAAATTTTACCTTCTTGTTATATTTATAATTACCCTTAGATCAGGAGGCAACTTTCAGAAGTAACTGAAATTTGCAAACGAAAGAATGTAAAAAGTAAGTTAAGTTCTGAAAAATCCCTTAGAAAAGTTCTAAGGAAGAACCCCAAGATATTAAGTAACCTAAAGCGCAAGCAATGGTAAAAGATAACTCGGGGTTTATTTTTACAAAAATACTAAGCCAATAGGTTGGTAAGTTAAAAATTCAATTTATTTTTGACATATACTACTTATAAATAGTATAATTATTTTGAGAGTGAAAGATGAAAGGTAAAATTTCTTATATTAAAAGTGAGCAAAGAAAAATAGCCAGGCTGATAACAAAGAAATTCAGAAAATATTATCTGACCGGAGGAACAGCTTTATCTTTTTATTTCGATCATAGGTTTTCTCAAGACTTGGATTTTTTTACTCAAGATTATAGAAAAGAGGATCCAGATCGAATAATGAATTTTGTTTCTAAAGGGAGTGGTTTTGACTTTAAGTTAGAGGCTTGCCAAGACGACCCTAAGCTAATACCT
Source organism: Promethearchaeota archaeon (assembly GCA_019057975.1). The sequence continues at coordinate 9,487 of JAHLWJ010000008.1, forward strand.
ATGAAGGTTTATTCTTTAGGCCTTAAGAGACGGTGTGTTTTAAAAATAGATTTCGTTCAGGACTTCGAGAAGAACATCAAGAGAATAAAAAATGGGCTACATTCCCTGGAAGATATCTATTACAGAAAAATATCTGCTGGTATAGGAACAGCCAAAAAACAAGATACCACTGGTAGAATAATCCATGCCGGCCGTCAGAGCGTAAAAGACTTATTTGATCTATACTATTTATCAAAACATCACAGGGCTTTGTCAGAATTTTTCTTTAAATATTTTCCATACGGTAAAGCAGAAGCTCTTATTGCCTGGTACAGGGGATTTAACCGGATGAGGTTAAAAATTGAGCTCTTGGATTTAGTTCCGAAAGTTGATACTGCTAAAGTAATAACATATTTAGATGGTGAGATTTTAAAGAAAATGCCAGAGAGGCTACTTTGAGGGGATACAAAAATGAAAACAAACTGGCTGTGGGACAGCCGTCTTGGAGAAAGTGAGGTAAGAAAAATTTTAAAGGATGCTAGCAATCCCAAATTTGACATCTATGCAGAAAAACTATTTTCCCGGGTCAGCTCCCCTAAGATAGCTTTCAGTATTATCGATAAGCTAACTTTCTGTAAGAAGTGGCCGACTATAAAGAAGCGAATGAGAAAAGACCGCTGGCTTAAAGATAGAGTGATTTTCTGGCAGACAATCTTCGAACGGACCTATGAAGGATTAAAAGGACGTGGAATTAAGCTCAGAGAACCTCAAGAAGTGAAGATTTCCCCAGAAAGGATGAAACTGGCCCAGCAGATTAGGAATATACGAATGAAGTTAGGATATACTCAAGAAGATATGGCAAAAAAACTAGGAACAGTCCAGCAGTATATCTCTAAGATTGAGAATGGCCATGAAAATTTCTCTATAGATGCTTTGGCACGAATAGCTGATGTTTTTGAAAAAGGATTAGTTATCAGGCTGAAATAAAAGGAGATAAATAAATTATGGAATGGGAAGAATTTAAAAAGGAACTTTTAAAAGACCCAGAATTTAAAAAAGAATACGAAAAACTAGAACTAGGATATAAAATAATAAGACAGATACTTTCTTTAAGAAGAAAGAAGAATTTAACTCAGGAATAATTAGCAAAGCTAACCAGTGCAAAACAGTCAAGTATAGCAAGTACAGTACCTAGAAAAAATCCACTGCCCTATTTAATAGGTAGGCAAGATATGCAAACATAACACACATTGCTTTTATTTTGAGTTTTTCAAAGTAATATTAGAATGTAGATTATTTGCTAAGCCCATAACTGATATTTTAGGCTTTTTGGGAGAGGTTAAAAATAAAGTTTTATCGCTAATAACATTCCTGAAATTTCAAGATTTATTGTTGACTTTTGACCAGATTGAAATATAATAGAAAGAAATGGAAAGTTATGAAAAGTTTTGGAAATGTTATTTGAAGCTAGACAAAGGAAAATTATAGAACTACTGGAGCGTCAGGGAAGTGTGAAAGTAAGTAACCTGGCAAGAGATCTTGGTATTTCTAAAGTAACGGTTCGTAGGCACCTTGATATATTATCTAAACAAATGCCTATAGTTAGAGTTAGGGGAGGAGCTTTATCCAATAAAGAGAGTACTTCTTATGAGCCAGATTATAACGTAAAAACAGAAAAATATTTGGAGATAAAGCAGAAAATAGGTTCCTTTGCCGCATCACTGGTAAGTAGTGGAGAAACTTTGATAATTGATGCTGGATCAACTACCTGGCATGTAGCTTCCTCGTTAATAGGAAAAGGCAGTCTCACTGTTGTGACAAACGATCTTAAGATAGCATTGCTTCTGGCTAATACCTCTGATATTGATGTTTATTTAATAGGTGGGAAAATAAGACCGTATCTTTTTTCAAGTTTTGGTCACAGTGCTGAAGGATATCTAAAAAATTTTAATGTTAATAAGTTATTTTTAGGAGCTGATTCAGTAGATGTTGAAAAAGGGATTACAAATGCTAATGCTGAAGAGTCAAACTTAAAACAAGAAATGATTCGTTCTGCTGAGGATGTAATTTTAGTTGCAGATAGTTCAAAGTTTAACAAGGTTTCTTTTGCAAAAGTATCAGACTTCTCTGCAGTAGATTATGTTATCAGTGATAAAAAACTGCCAAAGGAGTATAAAAACTTGTTCAAGGAAAAAGGGATAAGGTTAAGCTTGATGTAGAATTAATACCAGCAAATTTTTATGTATTTGAAATAATATAATAGTATGAGGACTATAATCATGAATAATACATTAAAGGAAATTTTTGGGGTTCAGAAGCCTATTATTGGAATGGCTCATTTCCTACCTTTACCAGGTAGTTATTTATATGATGATGATGGTGGGATAGAAGCAATTACAGATAGTATTGTAAATGATGTTGAGGCACTGCAAGCTGGTGGAGTAGATGCTATTATGTTTTGTAATGAACATGATAGGCCATATTCTTTCAAGGCTAGTCCAGCAGCAATAGCAACAATGGCATATGTAATTGCTGATGTCAAGTCTAACCTAGAAGTACCTTTTGGGGTAGATGTGCTCTGGGATCCAATGGCTGCTCTGGGATTGGCTAAAGCAACAGGAGCCCTCTTTGTAAGAGAAATTTTTACAAATGTGTACAGTGGTGATATAGGAATATGGCAGACTAATTGTAATGAAACTTTTCGTTATAGAAAATTAATAGGCGCAGAGAATATTAAGTTATTCTTTACTGTAAATGCAGAATTTTCAGCACCTTTAGCTGAAAGGCCTCTGTCCGTTGTTACAAAGAGTATGATTATGTCGTCTCTACCAGATGCTGTTTTAGTTTCTGGTCCTGTAACTGGTTCATTAGCAGAAATTAGTCTTTTTAAAGAAATCAAGAAAGTAGCTAAAGATTTGCCTGTTTTGGCCAATACAGGAGTTACCTCTGAAACAGTAGTTGATATTTTGAATATAGTTGATGGTGCAATTGTAGGGACAGATTTTAAGGTTGATGGGATTACTTGGAATTCTGTCAGTCAAGAGCGTGTACGAAAAGTTATGAATAAAGTACATGCTATGCGGAAAAATGAGGTGGTTAAATTTTAGTTTACAATCACAACTGTATAAAATTATTTTGTAAAGATTGAATAGATATAATATTTTATTGGTTATTGCTAAAGGAAATATGAGCAAAAAGGAGGTGCCTATGAAGAAGACAGAAGATTTGTATAATCTCTTTGGAGGACAAAGCTCGGATACGTTTATCAAAAAAAGTTAATTAAAAGGAGGTGAAAAAAAGTGAAAAAATCATTATTATGGCTAGTAACGTTGATGTTGGTTGTAACTTTTTCACTAGTTGGCTGTAAGGCAGCTCCTATAGTTGTTGAGGAAGAGAAGCCAGCGGTAGTTGAAGAAGTTGAAGGAGTAGTAGAAGAACCAGAAGAAGTAGCTGAAAAAGAATGGGAAATAGTTGATGTTCCAAAGCTTGCACCTACGCCTTATTTTGATAGAGGTGTTGAAGGTTTAGAATTAGCTTCTGAAAGATTTGGAATAAATGCATACCAGATAGGCACAATAGATTTTGACCCAAGTGCTCAAATAGCTATAGTAGAGGATTTAATTGCCCGTGATGTTGATGCTATTCTGGTCTGTGCAATAGATCCTGATTCACTAATTCCTGTTTTAAAAAGAGCCATGGATGCTGGAATTTTAACAATGGCTTATAGCTCTCCTGTTGCAGAAGAGGCAATTACATGGGATATAAGGTCTCTTGATGATGAAGCTTATGGCAGACATATCTGGGATCTTTTAGTAGAACATATGGGTGATTCTGGAGACTATGCAGTTTTAACTGGGCAAATAGACACTCCTGATCATACATCGTGGTTTTACGCAGGCACAGAATATGCTGAAAAAGAATATCCTGACTTAAACCTAGTTACAGGGAGAATACCCACAGACGAGAAATTAGAGGTAGCTTATGAGACCACTATTGATTTACTTGCTACTTATCCTGATTTGAAGGGTGTAATTGGTTTGGGTGCAGGTAATCCTCCAGGAATTGCTAAAGCAATTAGAGATAAAGGCCTTATCGGAGAAATTGCTACTCTTGGTACCAGCTTGCCACAAATGAGTGCTGAATACCTTAAAGATGGCTCTTTAAATGTTGCAACATTATGGGATCCTTTGTGGATTTCCTATGTAACAGCTTATGTTGCTATGCTGGAATTGGAAGGTAAAGAGATACACGATGGAATGGAAGTCCCAGGATATGATGTACCATTAGAAGTTGATGGGAAAATAATTATTCCTGGACCTTGGACAGATTATACCGCTGAAAATGTTGACGAGTTTCCATTCTAAGCTTTCTAAACTTCTTTTGTTGGTCAAGTGACATTTAATAAAAATGCCACTTGACCTATCAGTTTTTTTTATTACATACATCTTAATTTGGGCTTTAGATAGGAGTAGGAGCAAATGGGGAAATATCTAGAGGTAAAAAATATAAGTAAGTCTTTTCCAGGTGTTAAGGCTCTAAATAATGTCAGTTTAACTATAAATGAAGGTGAAATATACGGACTTGTTGGAGAAAACGGTTCAGGTAAATCTACTTTAGTAAAAATAATCTCAGGGAATATATCACCTACTCCAGGGGGTTATTTAGTTACTAACGGAGAAAAATTTGTGCCACTACATTCAATTGAAGCAATAAGAAAAGGTATTGTTACAATTTTTCAAGACTTTTCATTGTTTGAAAATTTGACTGCGAGTGAAAATATATCAATGACTCTAATACCCGAAAAAGGCCTTAACTTCATTAACTGGAGACAAATAAAAGAAAATGCACAAAAAACCATTAAAAAGTTAGACGTAGATATTGATTTAAATGAACAAGTTGAAAACTTATCAACGGCTAATCAACAAATTGTAGAAATTGCCAGAGCAATAAATTGTGACGCAAAGTTAATTATAATGGACGAGCCTACATCAACTTTGTCCCAAAAGGAAGTAAAAATTTTGTTTAATATTATGAAAAATCTAAAAGCAGCCGGGATTTCTATTTTATTTATTAGTCATAAAATTGATGAAGTACTAGAAATTGTAGATACTATTTCAATTTTAAGGGACGGAAATCTAGTAGGTACTTATGATAAAAAAAATATTACTAGCAAAAAGATGATTTCATTAATGACTGGCAAAAAAATTGATGAGTTCGTAAAATTTAAACCACAAAATATCGGCAAGCTATTATTGGAAATTAGAAATTTATCAAAAAAAGGCAATTTTAAAGATATAAATTTAAAGTTAGGTTCAGGAGAAATACTGGGTATAACTGGTTTAATGGGGTCGGGTAAAACTGAGTTTGCTCAATCACTATTTGGGATGAATAAACCAGAAAGTGGAGGAATTTATCTTGAAGGCAAAAAAGTTGAAATAAAATCACCGGATCATGCTAAAAAACTTGGAATAGCTTATATTTCTGAAAACAAGAAAGAAAGTTTATTTATGAGTAAGCCAGTCAGCCATAATATCATTGTAACTGTATTTGAGAAAGTCCTAAATAAGTTAAAATTAATAAGTGAGAAAAAAATTGGTGAAGTTTCAGATAGTTGGATAAAAAAATTAAGAATAAAGATCCCTAGCCGAGATATGAGTGTGTTATATCTTTCTGGCGGAAATCAGAAAAGGGTATTAATATCAAAATGGCTAGTTACCAACACTAAAATATTAATTTTAGACAACCCCACAGCTGGTATAGATGTTAAGGGCAAAGAAGAAATATTTGAGATATTACATAATTTAGCAAATCAAGGTATAGCTATAATATTAATAACACCAGAAGTTTTAGAAGTTTTGGCAAATTGTAATAGAATTTTGGTCATGAGAAAGGGTAAATTCGTAAAGGAGTTTCAGGCAACGGAAGCAACTAAAGAAAAAATAATGGAAAAGTCGATGATTGGTTAGAAATATATAACTTCAACTGTAATGATGAAGACAAAATATGAAAATTCTTAAGAAAAAAGAATTATATATTTTCTCAGTTGTATTAACATTATTTTTAATTGTAGGCAGTGTAAATAGAACGATATTTACATTCGGCGCTATAACTGATATTCTGAGGACCCTATCAGTTCCCGGTATTCTAGCTATTGGAGTACTTATAGCCGTGTTATCAGGGGGAATTGATATTTCTTTTGGGGCTGTTGCTACAGTTTCAATGTACGTTTCTGGAGTTTCCATGCTTCTTCTGGGAGGAAATGTTTTAACTACTTTTATTGTTGGAGCAGTAGTGGGAATGTTGCTCGGGACTATCAATGGTATCTTAATATCAAAATTAAAAGTACCAACAATTATTATTACTTTAGGTACTTTATCTATTTTTAGGAGCACTTTAGTTTTAGTAACAGGTGGAACATGGATTTATGATATTCCCCAATGGTTTACAAATTTTGGCAGGATGTACATATTGGGTCTTCCCATTCAATCATATTTTTATATTTTTATAGTAATTCTTACCTATTTAATTTTAAAATTTACAGCAATCGGAAGAGGAATTTACGCAATAGGAGGGAATGAAGAATCTGCTCTTAGAATAGGTTTCAATGTCTTTAAGATAAAAATGTTTATATATATTTATGTTGGATTTGTAGCTGGTATAGCTGGAGTATTGAACATAACATTAGCTGAAATTATTGACCCAAGGGCCTTTACGGCAATAGAATTCCCGGTTATAGCTGCAGTAGTGTTGGGCGGAGCAAGCATTCTTGGAGGCACTGGGTCTGTATTAGGTACTATTTTAGGAAGTTTATTCATTGCTATCATGAGCAGGGGGCTAGTATTGATACGTATCTCTGCGTTGTGGCATGAAGTTATTATAGGACTTTTAATTATTATTAGTGTTACTATTGATGCCATACAAAGAAAAGTATTTGAGAAAAGAAGAATTAAGGTTAGTATACAATGAATTTTTTAGAATGGGGTATTTAATATGGAAAAAAAATATTCAAATACAATTATTTTAACAATGTTTTTAGTAATCGCTTTTGCTTTTATGTCTATTTTAAGTCCTGATAGGTTTTTAAGTTTAAGAAGTTTTCAGTCAATGACCTATCAGCTTCCAGAACTAGGATTGTTAACCCTGGCAATGATGATATCAATAATTTCAGGCGGAATAAATCTTTCAACAGTAAATACCGCAAGTTTATCCGGGGTTGTATCTGCATTGATAATGGTAAATTTTATAAATCCAGAAATGAATACAGCTACTGTAATATGGTGGATTAGCATTGCCATAGTTGCTGCTATAGCCACCTCTCTTTTATGTGGTTTGTTTAATGGTTTTTTAATTGGGATAGTTGGAGTTACACCAATACTTGTAACTTTGGGCACCTTAACTCTGTTCAGAGGTCTTGGTTTAGTAATTGCTGGAGGCAGGGCAGGAGGAATATCAGGATTACCCTCACAGTTTTTATGGATTGGAAATGAAAGAATTTTCAACATACCGGTGGCTTTTGTAATTTTCGTAGTGGTTACCGTGATTATATTTATAATTATGAAATCTAGTTTTGGTCTATCTCTATATATGATTGGAGCAAACCCTGTAGCTGCAAAATTTTCAGGCATAAATACTGGTATGGTTTTACTAAAAACCTATGTATTGTCAGGACTGCTATGTGGAATTGCCTCAATTATCATGATATCAAGATATAATTCAGCCAAAGCCGATTATGGTATATCTTATCTACTTATTAGCATCTTGGCAGTTATTTTAGGAGGCATTAGCATATCTGGAGGCCAAGGGTTTTTAAGAGATGTAATTATTGCATTAGTTTTGCTGCAAATAATATCTACAGGATTTAACATATTTGGCCTGGGAAGACAAAGATATGTGGTAGATATTATCTGGGGCTCTCTTATAATTTTAATGTTAATCATAAGTTTTATTATTACCAGTAGAAGAAATAAGCTACTAGCTTCTGTTAAAAGGTAATTATTTTTTAGAAAATACATGGAGGATTCATGGGGAAAATGACTTCAAAGCAAAGAGTAAATACTGCCTTAAACTATAAAGAACCTGACATGATTCCTATAGATTTCGGAGGAGTTCATACAAGTTTACACAATTATGCTCATAGGGCGTTAAAAAAATTTTATAATCTTGACGGACCAGAAGCTGAAATCCAGGAAATTTTACAGCAAATTGTTTTCCCAGATAAAAGAATACTGGAAATGTTCCAGGTTGATATTGCTGGGGTATATCCTAAAGCTCCCTCAAATTGGGAACTTAAAATAGACCATGTTAAGGATGAGTGGGCAGATGAATGGGGTACGGTATATGTAAGGCCTGAGGGTGGATATTTTTATGATATAAAAAAACATGTTATGACTGATTTTACTTTAGAAGACTTAAAAAATTATAAATTTTCTGATCCTTATGATGTTTCCCGGAAAGAAGGATTGAAAGAAGAGATGAAAGATATTAGAGAAAAAACAGATAAGGCAATAATTATATTTAATTATACTTGGGGATTATGGGAAAGTCTTTGGCTTTTTAGGGGTTTTGAGCAGGCTTATATTGACATTGCTTCAAATAAGAAATTCGTACAATATTTTTGGGAAAAACTTTTATGGTGGATGAAAGCTTTCTGGGATAATTTACTTTCAGCTGTTGGAAATGATATAGATATCTTACAACTGGGCGATGATCTGGGTACCCAAAGGGGACCTGTATTCAATCCTAATATTTATAGGGAAATGCTTAAACCATTGCACAAAGAACTTGTTTCATCTATAAAAACCAAAACAGATTCAAAAATATACTTTCATTCTTGTGGTGATGTAAACTGGGCAATTAACGATTTTATAGATTGTCAGATTGATATATTAAACCCGGTACAGGTTGGAGCAAGCAATATGGATTCTAAAGATTTAAAGGAGAAATTTGGTGACCGAATCTCTTTCTGGGGAGGCGGGTGTGACAACAATATCTTGCTGAATGGAACAACCGAGGAGGTTAGGGAAGAAGTTGTAAGAAGAATAAATGATTTTGCTCCTGGTGGAGGTTTTGTGTTTGCCCCCATTCACAATATCCAAGCTAATACACCACCGGAAAACATTGCAATGATGTATGAAACCGCTGTAGAGCTTAGAAAGTATTAATAACTAGTGAGATGCAAAAAAAATATTTATTAGGAATAGACATAGGAACTCACTCATCTAAAGGAGTTCTGATTGATATAAATGGTAAACTAGTGGCCACATCATCTATTAAGCATCAATTAATAATCCCCAGGCCCGGTTATGCTGAACATAAAAAAGATGTCTGGTGGAATGATTTTTGTTTCCTCGCGAGAGATATAATAAATAAGTTAAATATTGATAGCATAAATATTGAAGGTATTGGTTGTAGCGCAATAACACCTGCCTTGTTGCCATTAGATAAATATGATAATCCTCTAAGAAATGCCATTCTATATGGAATTGACAACAGGGCAAGCGAAGAAATTAAAGAAATAAGCAGAAGTATTGGAGAGGAAAATCTTCTTGAGAATAACGGGGTTCTTTTATCGTCTCAGTCAGTTGGCCCGAAAATATTATGGTTAATGAAAAATGAACCGGAAGTTTTTAAAAAAACTTCAAAGCTTATATCTGCAACAACTTACCTGGTATATAAGCTTACCTCAAAATCTGTTATAGATTATTACTCTGCAACATGTTTTAATCCTATGTTTGATATAAAGAGTCTTTCCTGGTCAGATAAACTATGGAAAGAAGCTCCTATAGATATGCTGCCAGATATTTCATGGACTACAGATATAGCAGGGTATGTCACAAAGGAGGCTGCTAAACAAACTGGCTTAAAAGACGGAACTCCAGTCATAGTGGGAACAGCAGATGCCTCAGCCGAAGGAATCAGTGCAGGGGTAGTAGAGACAGGAGATTTAATGATAATGCTTGGCACAAGTTCATTCTTCATACAAATAGTAAAAGAAAGGGTAAAATCAAAAGTGCTCTGGTCCGCAAACTATCTGCAACCATATCAATATGCTATTGCAGCAGGAATGGGTACAGCAGGAGCCGTTATAAACTGGTTTTACGAGATGCTGGGAAAAGAGTCTTTAAGTGATCTGGACAGTTTAGCTGAAAGAGTTGAAGCTGGCTCTGAAGGTTTGATTTTATTACCATATTTCAGTGGAGAGAGAACCCCAATAAATAATCCAAATGCAAGGGGCTTGCTTTTTGGATTAAGCCTTTATCATAAAAAAGATCATATTTTTAGAGCAATAATGGAAGGGGTTGCTTATGGTATTAAGGATAATCTGGAACATATGGAACAATTAGGAACTCCTGCCAAAAAAAGAGTTGCAGTTGGGGGAGGAACAAATAGCCAAATATTTTTAAAGATTATAAATAGTGTTCTTGATTTGGAAATACTGGTTCCAGATATAAAATTGGGAGCAAGTTATGGCGATGCATTTCTTGCAGGCAAAGGTGTAGGTATATTCAATTCCCTAACTGATATATTGAAATGGATAAACTATAGTAAAATAAGTTATCAAAATAAAATAGAATCTGAGACCTATAAAAATTATTATAATATTTATAAAAAGCTCTATATAGCAAATAAAGATTTATTTGAACAGTTAATGGAAATTAAAAATTAAAAAGGGATAGATTATGAAATATGATTTGAATTTAATAAATCTTTTAAAAGAACTGACTTCAGTTGCTTCCCCCTCAGGATTTGAGGACTCATTTATTAGTTTTATAAGAAAAAAGATAAAAGAGATGGGATTTAAGCCCAAAATTGATAATCTAGGTAATTTAAGTGTAGATATTAGTGAAGATTTGAAAAAACCAAAAATAATGATAATAGCCCATATGGATGAAGTAGGACTTATAGTTAGAAAAATTACAGACAATGGCTTTCTCTCAGTAGAAAAAATTGGCGGAATTCCAGAGAAAGTCCTTCTAGGATGTCGAGTAAATATTATGTGTAAAAATGGTAAATTAATTAATGGGATTATAGGGGTAAAATCACATCATCTAACACCAATTGAGGAACGAAGCAAAGTTATTGGAATTGATAAAATATACATAGATGTAGGGTGCGCTGATAGAGAAGAAGTATTGGAGAAGGGGATAGATATTGGAAGTCCTGTAGTTTACAACAAGGATTATTTTAATAATGGACCCATTATATTTTCTCCATCATTAGACAACAGGGGCGGATGCCTGGTTCTAATTGAACTTTTGAAAAGGCTTTCGGGAAAAAAATTGGATTGCAATCTTACTCTGGTAGCAACAGTATTAGAGGAATTTAACTTAAGGGGTGTTCTTCCCATTACAAGAGAAATAAACCCTGATTTTGCTATTGCAATTGATGTTGCAATTTCATGCGATACTCCAGATCTGGATAAGACTGACGTAAAACTAGGCAAAGGACCTGTTGTAAGTATGTACAGTTTTCATGGCAGGGGAACGTTAGGGGGGGTAATACCCAACCCTAAGTTATTAAAACTAATCGAAGAAACTGCTTTAAGAGCAAATATAAATTTGCAAAAAAATGTTATTTATGGTGGTTTAACTGACGCATCCTTTCTGTTATTAGAAAATAAAGGTATTCCTACAATAGAAGTAGGGTTTCCCGCTAGATACACCCACAGTCCTTATGAAGCTTGCAATATTAATGATATAGAAGGTTTGATTAAGTTACTTGAGAAATTAATAATCAATACTAATTCTACAATAGACTTTTCAAGGGGTTAGGTAATAAAGCATTTCAAATCAACCCACATTACGTTTGTCTTTGTTTTTTCTGTATATATTTTATAAGCTAAACATAACCTATTGCCTATAAAAAAGCACCTGAAAACAAATAAAGAGGAGTAGTGATATAGGGGTAGTAAAATAGATACACTATCCCTTGACATACCCGTAAGCCTCCTCATATATTGCTGCATCCTTTCTTACCTTCTTCTTTAAAACATTTAGCTTAAGTAGCTTATCCTGAAACCTTGATATATTTTTCTTAAGCTCCACAGGATTTAAGCTGTCATATTGGACTTTTAATCTTGCCTTTATTTTATCATCAATATATCACTAGAATAATTGGATTATCTCTTTTAATACCTGGTATAATTCTACAATTAATTTATGCTATAATGGAAATTATAATTAATATAAAAAATTAAAAGTTCATTAATTTGAATATAAAAATAGTCTCACATACCCACTGTTCACCTGATCTAAAAGGTATTAGTACTACTCCTATATCGAATCCGCAAAGTTAGAAAGGAACAGAAATTAAATATAATAATTACGCTTTTATAGATGGCGAAAATTTATATAAATCAATCCGGAAGCAGGGCTGGAAATTAGATTATTATAAATTCAGAAAATATTTAAATGATAAATATAACATAACAAAGGCTCTCATTTTTATAGGTTATGTAAATTGGAATAAAGCTCTATATAATTATTTAAGAAAAGCTGGTTTTGAATTAGTTTTTAAACAAACAATTACCAAACCAAATGGTGAACTCAAAGGCAATGTAGACGCTGAGCTTGTACTACGAGTCATGCTTGAAACCGAGAATTTTGATAAAGCCATTATTATAACCTGTGATGGTGATTATAGCTGTCTGGTAAGATATCTAACTACCAAAAAGAAATTATTAAATTTAATGATTCCTGATAGAAGAAGATATTCTGCTTTACTTAGGCAGTTTAGAAAATATATTGTATATATGAATGAATTAAAAGTTAAATTAGAGTATAAAAAAAGATGAGGAGTATCTAAAGGACAGAACCTTTAGCATGCCTCATCATGGTAATTACGTATATTATTATACCATTTATGTCAACCCAATCAACTAAAGCCTTTAAAATCAACACAATTAAGCATTATAGGAGGTATAACCCATCAGATCCTCAGGGCAATAATTTCCAGGTCAGTGGCCAGATCCGCCAACTAGGCGCTGTACAATACCAGCCAGTACATACTACTGGTTATGATTCCGCAGGTAATAGAAATTTGTAAAGATTCTATGATCTACAGGTAGAATAAAAAAGAAAACTTTTTGTGAATAAATACCTTTTTTACTTGACAAACTAAAAACTATGTTATATAATACCTACTATATACATAATAGGAATTAGAGAGGATATTAAGTTAAAAATTTAATAGTAGAAAGATAAGAGATGGTAGAAGAGAAAAAAACTCTACACTTTAGCAAAGTAGGTATATTTGAGTTTATGCCTTTAACCTTTCAAAGTTCAGGTAAGGGAGAAATTGCCTTAAGATACGAAGATGGAAAAGAAATAAGTTTAGATAGATTATGGGGAAAATACCTAGGCAACATGCACAATATGAACCACGTTCTTCTAGGTAGGTGGGTTAACCTGGATATAGAATTACTAGACTATGATGAAAAAAAAGATAGTAATCTTATTAAAGAAATAGTAGATAAGAAAATAAATGACAAAGATGATATTGAAGAGAACACAGAAGAAGATGCGACCAAGGATGTAAAAATAATAACTAAAACTGAAAAAGGAACACTGTTTGTTAAACCATATACCTTTATAGATAGGATGGGGTGGAGTGAAAAATCTATAATTGGACTTAGTCCTCATTTTGGGGTTGTTAATCCAATTAGTTTAAACCAACTACTAGAAAAATTTATAGGTAGAGAAGTGATATTAACTTTAAGAATGGAAGATTCAGATGAAGATGAGGAAGAAGAGGATTTTTATTGAAAATCACCAAGAGAAAAAAACTTCCGGTAGTTTTAGAGCTTGTAGAAGCTGAAAGACTTATAAAACAGCCTAATAAAAGATATCCCACCGGCAAGCGTAATATTGCTATAATGAAAGTAATGTTAAATATGGGACTCAGGGTATCTGAGATCACAAAGCTAAGACTGGGTAATATTAACCTGGCCAGCCAGCGATTAAGGGTTGTAAATGGCAAGGGCGGAGTGGATCGGGACCTGATTATTCCTACTGCACTAATTGACCACATAAAAGCCTGGAAGGATATCAGATCTAAGAATACAGATTATTTCTTTACTACACTTGAAGGCAAGCAGTTAAGTACGAGGTATTTATGCGATATGATCAAGCGCTATGGTAAGCGAGCTAAAATAAATAAGGTTATAAGTCCACACACTTTGAGGCATACCTTTGCAACTGAATATTACAGGCAAACTAAAGACATTGAAACGCTTAGAAGGATCTTAGGCCATGTGGATATTAGCACTACCCAGATATATATAACCTTGGCTAATATTGATGTGGAAAAGGGCATGAATGGATTTAGGATCATAGCATAAGATTAAAAGCATAATAAAGGAGATAATGATGGGTGAGATTAGAAAAATAATAATGGAAGAATTAGTAGGAGATATAAGGGCTGAAAGTGTGAGTATTTATGATCTGATGTATCAGAGTTTTAAGATAGAGGGTTTGACTGTTGAGAGAGCAAAGGAAAGAACAGCAGAGGTAACGGGAGAGTTTACAGATAGGTTAGAAAAAAGGATTAAGGACCTTAAGGCTGGTATCAGATAATAAGGTAGTGTATAGGGGGCTAATTTGCATTTTAAGGTTTTGTAGCAGGATAACAACGCTGTTTCAAGACATTAGAATATTGTTTTAATGATATTATACCTAAACTATATCACATAGACCTAACACTAGGGGCGTATATTGACGTTTAGAAGCATTTAAAGGCTGATGCATTGGCGTTAAGTGATTAAAGTAATGATATTTATAAATACCTATGTTTAATTTTAAAGTGTTTTTAAAGCACTTAAAGCGTGTTTTAAGACACTTAAAACATTATATTAGGGGGGGGGTTATTCTATTAAGAAGCCTTAAAATTAATATTTTAAGTATAAAAGGCAATATCTAAGTTTTAAATAAAATGAAAGTAAAAAAAAGAAAACCTAAAAAAATTGAAAAACCTCCTGTCTCACTTGGGACAGTTATTAGAGAGAATTTACCTTATCCTGTAGTATATTATCCTAACCATTATGGTACATTTTTTGCTTTTGCTAAAGATGGAACTTCTCCAGTAGTATTATGTCTTTGTTCAAAACCAATTATTGAAAACTTGATTCGGTTAAAAAATCGGGAATTAGTTCCTTCGAGAATGGCTCCCCTTGATAGTTGGTTTTTTCCAGATATAATAGCAGAGCTATCTTTGAAAAATAAACACGATCCATTAAGTTTAATAAATTTTGTTGAAGGTTTATGTCATAGATGTAATTTAATAACACCTACATTAAGGTTCTGTCATGAAATGTATGGAGTTGAATTTATTCAACATTTTGGTTGGTATTATAATCAGGCTTACCTAAGGTTAGGGATTTATCCAAGAAGTTATTCCCGATTTATTTACTTAGATGATATATGTCCTCCCGAATATCAAGAAGAAATTAAAAAACTCAAGAAGGTTAATGATGAATATCAACAGGAGTATAATAGACTAATGGAACTTGTTCAAGGATCAAAACGTAGTGATATAGCTCCAAACGAAATTACTCATTGGTCTAATGTAAAAATGAATGAAGCACAAGAAATGATTAGACTCCGACGAGAAGCCGCACAAACTGAAAGAGCCTTTACTAAAAAAATTGAAAACATTGTTCGCCAAGAATTTGGGTTTAAAAAAGTAGGTGAAGGTTGGGTTAGCGAAACTATTCTTTATCAGATTGTTCAAAAAATTTTTCTGGGCTGTGAAATATTAAAACATTATAAACCTGATTGGTTAGAGGGATTAGAGTTAGACATTTACATACCTTCATTGAAAATAGCCTTTGAATATCAGGGGCAGCAACATTTTCATCCGGTTCAAATTTGGGGTGGGCAAAAAGGGCTCCAAGATCTAATGTATAGAGATAAAAAGAAGGCAAAATTATGCATTAATGTTGGAATAGAATTAATTATAATTGATTATACAGAGCCATTGACAGAGGAATATATATTTAAAATTCTTGAAACAAAAGGTTATTGTAATGTCAAGTAAAGAGCCCGAAAGACGAGGCCTTCCTTGGCCGCTATAAAAAATATCTATATGAAACTTTATACAATAACAGATATGGCCAGGATACTTAAAATTCCTGTTTCTACTGCTAGCTACAAGGCATGATAGATTGTAATAATATAGGGTAGCAAATAATTAATTGATTATTGTTCTCCCCTATTTTATAATTATTTATGATTATACACTTTGTATATTTAATATATATTGTAATAGACTTTGTGCAGGCTAAAAAATTTTTGACTTTGAAAAAACATAAAAAATTTTAAGTTAAGATACGATAATTTAGTACTAAAATGCTGTAATATTATAATAAAAGAATAAAACAAATTATTATGAAAAGATTGGAGGTGGAAAAATAATGAGTAAAAGATTATATTTTATTATTCCATTTTTGATCTTGGCATTGATTTTTGGTTTTGGGCCAGCTTGTGGCGAAATCCCAGTAGAAACCGAAAAGGTAGAAGAAGCAGAGGAAGTAATAGAAGAAGAGGTTGTTGAAGAAGAAATCGTAGAAGAACCAATCGAGGAAATAATAGATTTAACTCAAAATTTTGATGGCATAGAAATAAAATGTATCAGAGTCATAGATGGGGATACTATAGAAGTTAAAGATGAGGCTGGAGCAAAGTACAAGATTAGGTATATAGGAATTGATACTCCAGAAGCCACCGAAGATTACGGAGATATCGCTACAGAAAAAAATAAAGAATTAGTTGAAGGCAAGGTAGTCAAGCTTGAAAAAGATGTATCAAGTACAGATAAATATGGAAGAATATTAGCTTATGTCTATGTAGGAGATATCTTTATAAATGCTTATCTTGTTCAGGAAGGATATGCTCAAATTTCCACATACCCCCCAGATGTAAAATATGCTGATTATTTCTTAGAACTTCAACAAGAAGCTAAAGAAAATAATAAGGGATTATGGGGTATTGAAATAGTTGAAGAAGAAAAAGAACAGGAAGAAGAACCAGTAGTAGAAGAGCCAGCCGAAGAAACCCAACCACCAGAAGAGGAAGAAGAAACCATTGCTCCAGCCTCGGAAGGTCAATATTGTGGAAGCATAAAATCAGATGTTTATCACTACCCTACTTGCAGTTCGGCAAAGCAAATAAATCCTGAAAACTTAATCTGGTTTGTTGATGAAAATGATGCTAAGGCTAAAGGATATAGACCATGTAAAAGATGTGATCCACCTGGATAAAAAATTTAAAGATATTGGAAGGAAGGGGAAAAAATGATATTTATAATATTAGGTATAATCGTATTAGCAGGAATAATTGTAGGTATTATATTCTTGGTAGGATTAGCTAAACAGGCTTGGAATTTTGGCGGTAAAGTAGGAGAGGCAGTTATAAATGTTGCCGATAAAGATAAGTCAGTAGAAAAAGTAACAAAGGAAAAAAATAAAAAAAGAAGATGAAATTTATTATCCTGAATGTGGAAAGGCTATAAACCAAAAAGTTTTTATGAAAATTATTCTAAGGGATAAATTCTAAAGGAGTTTTTGAAATTTAGATATAATATTTATTTGAATTAAAATAACTTGGAGAGGATTATAATGGAAAATGGAGTAGAACAAAAACTAAATGAAATTATAGAATTATTAAAAAATATTAATAGTAAGCTTGATTACATCCAATTAGCTATATCTGAAAAAGAAGAATAATGCCTAAAAAATAATGTACTCCCTCAGAATTGATAAAAAAATAATCAATAAAGCAAAAAAAGAAGCTAAAAAACTATCTATATCTACATCTGCTTTTATAAGGCAGGCTATTATGGAGAAAATGAATTATAAAGATAGATTGGATAGGATTGAGAAAAGATTGGATAAATTAGAGAAAATTAAATATTAAAGGAGATATTATGTCTTTTGATAGAGCATTAAAACAATTCAACGAAAATTATAGGCTTTTTGGTTTAGATCCAAAAACACAAACTGAAAAATTTAATCTTTATAATGGTCTTGCTAATTTGGCTGAGGGCTTGCAATCATTAGCTAGTCAAATTAACCAAATTAATCAAAGATTAGCTAATCTTGAATCAAGACTAAGGTGAAAATAGTAGACTATATGAAAGTAATTAAATATGAAAAGAATCGAAGGAAATATTTTAAAAGATTATAA
Organism: Promethearchaeota archaeon; assembly: GCA_019057975.1. The sequence continues at coordinate 27,645 of JAHLWJ010000008.1, forward strand.
ATGTCCATATTTGTACCTAAGTGATATACAAGAAATAATTAATATTTTAAAAGAAGCAAATATTAAGAATATTTCCATAGTAGCGGATGGTTATATTTATGAAAGCCTGAAAGAATTAGCAAAAAATCGTAAAAATGCCCAAGATTTTCAAATTAGTACTACTGGGGCACTAAAATTATATATAACAATTAAATTTACAAGAAATGAAGCTCATTTATATATTGGAAGCGATGATTTTATTGCAAGGGGAATATTTACTAGAATAGACGAAGTAATTAGAAAAAGAGAAAGGAAAATTCTCTGGATTCTAACAGTCTATAATATCTTTGGGAATCTTTTTTTAGGTACTTTTTTTGGATTAATATTTTCTTTCGATAAAGAAAATCCAAATTATCTACTGAGAAATTTAGCATTCGTATTTTTATTCATAGCTATATTATGGATTACTATATCATCACTAATTCATTTTAAATTCTATTCAGTAATCAATTTAAAAGAAAAAATTAAAATCCCAATTTTCTTTATTAGAAAAAAAGATGACATTGTAATTGCAACTATTTTTATGGTTATTGGTATTATTTTGGGTATCTTTATCCAAAGATTATTATTACCCTAAAAAATTATATTAAAATATGAAAGTAGTATTTTATATCTGCCGCTCATCAAATATGCAAAAAAATTTAGAGGGATAAAATGGTAAAAATTGAATCAGAATCTTATAACTTGATAAAAGAAAAAATAAAAGAATTATTGAAAAAAAGAATACCTAAAGAGAAAATTTATCTAGAAATCACCTATATAAAAGGTCTTAGTGAAAAATTAAAGAAATCTATACCTAAAGAGAAAAATATTATTTTCTTGTTTCTTGGAAAGAAGCCCGATATTACTGGATTTATAAAAGACCAATATAGATATAAATTCATAATTGTAGAAGTTAAAAAAGAAGAAATGAATTTGAGAGATATATACCAAGCAAAAATGTATAAGGAATTATTTACTGCAAGCTACACTTTTTTAGTTTCTCTAAAACCAATTCCTGAAAAATTGAAACGATTATGTATGATCAACCCTGATATCTTACGATCTGCTAGTGATTATAATAATTTTTTTGTTTTAGCATATTTTAATAGAAATATGGGAGAAATCATTGGATGGTATGAAAAAAACCCATTTATGGTAGATATGTATTGGAAGTGAAAATTTTAAGTTATAAAACTATATATGTAAATTAATTATAGTATAGGATTTTAAAGGAGTTAATATGAAAAAATCACAAAAAAGAGCTAAGAGATTTGAAAAAAGTAAGGCAAAAAAACATAGAGGCAAACCTCTAGGTGGTCCTGGGAAACCTGATTATACTAGAGGCGGAAAAAAGGGAGAAGTTAAGAGATGGAAAAATCCTGTGCATAGTGGAGTAATAAATAAAGCTATTAAAGATGGAGTAAAGGAAATAGATAGCTTAAGTGGTTTTACGAAACCGGCTATTAAATTGGCAAAAAAGAAAAAAATAAGACTTATTACAAGAGGCAAAGACCTGACTTAAAAAATGAAAACAGCCTTTGCATATCACAGATACTCAACTGAAATGCATGGTGATTCCTATACCCTACTACAGAGACAGACATAATGATTTTATGCCTTCAACTGGATCGGGAAAATAAAGAATTTATCTTGACAAAAATTTTACCTTCTTGCTATATTTATAATTACCCTTAGATCCGGAGGCAACTTTCAGAAGTAACTGAAATTTGCAAACGAAAGAATGTAAAAAGTAAGTTAAGTTCTGAAAAATCCCTTAGAAAAGTTCTAAGGAAGAACCCCAAGATATTAAGTAACCTAAAGCGTAAGCAAATGGTAAAAGATAACTCGGGGTTTATTTTTACAAAACTACTAAGCCAAGAGGTTGGTAAGTTAAAAATTCAATTTATTGTTGACAGATACTATTTATAAGTAGTATAATTAGCGAGATTTTAAAGAAAATGCCAGAGAGGCTACTTTGAGGGGATACAAAAATGAAAACAAACTGGCTGTGGGACAGCCGTCTTGGAGAAAGTGAGGTAAGAAAAATTTTAAAGGATGCTAGCAATCCCAAATTTGACATCTATGCAGAAAAACTATTTTCCCGGGTCAGCTCCCCTAAGATAGCTTTCAGTATTATCGATAAGCTAACTTTCTGTAAGAAGTGGCCGACTATAAAGAAGCGAATGAGAAAAGACCGCTGGCTTAAAGATAGAGTGATTTTCTGGCAGACAATCTTCGAACGGACCTATGAAGGATTAAAAGGACGTGGAATTAAGCTCAGAGAACCTCAAGAAGTGAAGATTTCCCCAGAAAGGATGAAACTGGCCCAGCAGATTAGGAATATACGAATGAAGTTAGGATATACTCAAGAAGATATGGCAAAAAAACTAGGAACAGTCCAGCAGTATATCTCTAAGATTGAGAATGGCCATGAAAATTTCTCTATAGATGCTTTGGCACGAATAGCTGATGTTTTTGAAAAAGGATTAGTTATCAGGCTGAAATAAAAGGAGATAAATAATAAAAACAACTATTGTAATAAGTGTTACAGTAGATGAAATATTTTTTAATGACATCAGCACAAATGCTGATGATGACAGTTATGATATAGATACCAATAATAACAAAAACAAAAAGAAGAATTAAGAGAACGAATATCAAAAGTTAGGTTTAAAAGGTAGGGCTAAAATCAATTTATATGTTTTTTAAAGCACTTTAATACTGAAGAACTGAAAAGAAAAACTATGAGTAATACATCAGGAGACAAGACAAGGTAAGATATTATAAAAATGATTAAAAAAGAATCACTAGGATTGGATTTAAGGCACGATAATTTTATTTTAATGATATATGCTATGACAAAAAGAGGTAAAGATGTACAAAATTAAAAATTTAGTTAGTAACTATAATTCAGATATAAATCTTGAAGAAACATTAAAAAAAATACTTATTGAGCTTAAAAAAGTAAAAGATGATTATTCAGATGAAGGTATGACTGTTTATGAAAATCTGATTAAATGGAAAAATAAATATGTTAAAAAAATTAGTAAAATAAAGGGTTATCTTGAGACCGCTATCCAGACCAATGGGGAAGGAATAATAAAATTTATAGAATCCTATATTAATTCAAATGGATTAAAATTTGAAGAGATAGAAATTAATAAATTTGATAAAAAAAGAAAAACAGATGTTGGAACTATAGACTTGATTGGTCATACTAAAAATGAAAAATATATTATTGAAGTAAAAAATTGTCCGGCAAAATCTGATGTTATAGGACAAGTTTTAGGATATTGGCAATATCTAAAAGAAGCTGACAATAGAGAATATACGGTTATAATTATTGCTCCTTCTTTTACAAATAAATACAAATATGCCATAAAAGCAATTAAAGGAATTAATATTTATAATTTACTTTATAAAATATCAGATAATAAACTGGAATTAGAACTATTGACAAATATTGACTTTTTAGAAAAAAAGGTATAGACTCTACCACAATGGGTAGATTTTACACAAGAGCCAAAAGGCTCTTTTTTATTTAGCAAGTCAATGGATTAATAAAAAATAGGACTTGACAAAATATGCACAAATGGTTTAAAATTTCTACAATAGGCGAGAGCTGTCAAGAAGTATAAAATTTTATACAAGACTTCAAGAAATTGGGGTCTTTTTTTATTTGACTAATCAAAATTTAATCACTTATAAAAATCAATTAATAAATTATAAAGAAAGGTTAATTATGGCAATGAAAAAGGAGCAACTGACACTATACCTAGACCCAGGAGTTAAGGAAGCCCTAGATACTTATTGTTATATGGCCAAGAGAAATCGAACCCGTGTGATGAATGAAGCTATTGAAGACTATGTAACCAGACATTTAAAAAATGAATGCGAAAAGGAAGGTTTGATTAAATGACTGGCAGAAAGAGAAGAAATCCAAAAAGAAAACTGGTAAATGAAGAAAAAATGAATAATAGATTAAAAAATTTAATAAAAGTTATACGAAAGGATAGGGAATATTATGGGAGACACAATAAAAACAATGCCAATGTTACATCGAAATAGAGATTTATTCCTAGATGAAAAAACAGTTGAAAAAATTACATATTTAACAAATTTCAAAAATGCAGGCAATTTGAACGACATAGTAAATAAGGCACTGAAGGAATATCTGGCAGTAAAGTTTAAAGAATTGAATCTCTTGCATTATATAGACCTGGAATTTGAGCAGAGGGTAAAAAATAATCTTAAAAGGCAAGAATTGGAAGCTAAAAAAAGAGATAATATCAGGCTTGTAGAAATTGCAAAGCGACGCATTTTAGAAAGAGAAGTTGAGAAGCTAAAAGCAGAGGAAAAAAGGATGGGTAAAAAAATATCTTTAGAGAAGCAATATCCACCAGTTAAAGTTGAAATGCTTAGATTGACGGGTTATGAAGGAAAAACATTAAATCCAGGAGATAAAATTATTGTTTCTAAAGATGTAGCTGAAAGATGGGAACAAGTGGAATTAGCAAAAATAATAAAAAAATAGAAGGAAGATAATATTATGGAAATTAAAAAAATACAACAAGGCCGACATACTATTTTTATATTTAACAAAAATCCTGATAGTATAGAACCAGAAATCATAAATCCGACTTATGTGCAATTAAATAATTATGAAGCAGAGGACTTATTTCGTTATTGCACCAAGCGATTTTATGATAATGATATTAATCCTGATTTTAATAAGATCATTTTGAAAGCACTAGATCAGTATTTGAAGAAGGAAATTACAGAATCAGACTTAAAAAAAATTGAGGAAATCAAAGCACAGGAAGCTAGAGAAATTGATGCTATGAGGAAAATTAAAGGATTTTATTGATAAGGATAGAGAATTCTTAGATGTTTTAGAAAAATTAATGAAGAAATATAAATCTATTAAAGGGAGAGATAATAAAAGAACTTAGAATATAATCCTATATTTAATTTTAAAGCATTTTAAAGCGTGTGCATACGAAGGAAAGATATCACTTGATAAGATATGCCTTAAAATTGAAAATTTAAAATAAAACAAACAAAATAAATAATTAAAGACGTTCAGATTTGAGCGTCTTTTTTTATTGGAAAGAATTAAAATGAAAAATATTAATGTTATTAGGTCGTATAAGCCGGTAAAAGACATTCAGGATATATTAGCTTATATTTATGATATTATATTTGAAAAAGAATTGACGAAGTAAGTAAACGTGGTAAAATTAGGATAAAATAAATAATTAAGAAAATATGAGAGAAGCAAAAATGAAAGTAGAAAAGAAAAGACCCCAATGGTTGAACTCGATACAAATACGAAGAATGTTAGGGAATATTTCAAGGCAATATTTTTGGCAATTAAAGGTAAGAAAAAACTTCCCAGATCCTGTATACAGCGAAGATGGTATTGAACTCTGGGAAGAAGAAAAAATTAAAGAATATATTAAGAAAAGAAATAATTGAATCAATATTAATATGAGGTGTAATATGAATGAGAACGCTGCCTGCTATGTTAGAGTTTCAAGCTCACTTCAAGCCGGAGAAGACAAATACAGCATACCTGAACAAAAAGATATATTAACTGGTATTTGCACCAGGAATAACTGGAATCCCGTATTTTTTGAGGATATCGGAATATCCGGAGAGACAATAAGACTAAGACCGCAGCTAAAAAAAATGCTAAAGGCCTGTAGTGATGGTATATTTAAAAAGATTTTAGTAGTAGATCAGGATAGGTTAACAAGAAATATTAGCGATCTACAATATATAAAAGATAGTTTTATAGAAAATAATGTCAGCCTGGTAATAAATGGAAATATCCTTGATTTAAAAAATGAAGATGATGACTTTATATCTGATATTCAGGGAGTATTCAGTAAAAGAGAAAGAAGGATAATAGCAAAAAGGACAGCAAGGGGTAAATATCAAAAGGCAAAACAGGGTAAAATCCCCACTGCCGGCTATAATATACCTTACGGATATAAATTAAATAAAGAAAATAAGATTGTAATAAATGAAGAAGAAGCCAGAGTTATAAGAATGATATTTAATTGGATAGCAGATAAGGGAATGAGCTGTTATAAGATTGCTACAAAGTTAAATAATCTGGCAATACCCACCAGATCAAAAATCTATGGCAAGATTATACGATCCAGAATAAATAATAAAATATATGAGTCTAAATGGACTAGAAGCTCTGTAGATCATATTATAAAAAAAGAAATGTACTACCAGGATAAATATCTATATACCAGTAAGTTTTATGATGAGCTGGTATTTATTGAAAAAGAGCCAATTATATCCAGGGAACTTTTTGAAAATGCAAGAAGCCAGACCATTAAAAATAAATCATTTCACGGGAGAGTATCAACTGCGGTTTATATTCTTACCGGTAAGATAAGATGTAAAAAATGCGGTAGTGCTTACGTTGGCGCTAGATGGCATAACAAAAAAGAAGGTAGAATATCTTATTATTACCGTGATCTAGGAAAATCAAATAAGGTAAAGGAATATAAGCAAAGATGTACAAGCGCTTCAATAAAAAAGGATTTGGTTGAAAACATAATAAAGAATGATATAAAGGAATTTTTAGTTAATCCTAAGACATTGGAAAGTTATCTTGATAATAGTAAAGAAGAAGATAACACACTTGCGGATATTGAATATCAGATAATAAAAAATGATTCAGAAATGGGTAAACTTATAGACCTATACGCAGAAATGTTTATACCTGATCCAGTCCAGGAAAAAGTTATTAAAGAAAAGATAAAACAAATACAGGGAAAGGCTAGAACTCTGCAGGCCTTAAAATTTGAAGCTGAAAACAAAGCAGAGGCCTTAAAATTAAAAAGAAATAAAATTGAGAAGATATCATATTTGCTTAAAAAAATAAGTGAAGGCATAGAAAAACTTGAAGACTGGGAATGGAAAAGACTTATTGATAAGCTAGTAGATAAGATTAAAATAGACTCAACTGGTAGACAGGGTAAGACTGTTAAACTGGATATCTATATAACTTATAATTTCGATAAAATAATTAATCAAAAGACTTATTACTATACGGACAAAGTCAATAGTGCATCCGAGAGAGGTAATAAAACCAGTAATTAAAGAGTCAGCAGCTT
>JAHLWJ010000636.1 GCA_019057975.1 Promethearchaeota archaeon
ATCAGAATACCAATATTTTTTTCTATCGCTTTTGCTAGGACGCGATCACGAGCAGATTGATTTAAAATGTTAAATCCTACCATCATTACATCCCAAATATCGTCCTGTAATGCTCTTTGTAGCATAGAATGATGGGGATCAGGATTAAATCGTTCAGTGATTCCTAAAAACCGTATTTTTCCTTGATCTCGTAACTCTTGAAGGGTTGGCATAATTTCTGAAACGAGATAATCATAATCAGATAGAATCACCCCATGAAGGTGATAGATGTCAATATAATCAGTACCAAGATTTTTAAGGCTTCTCTGTAAACTCTTTAATACATCCTTAGGTTTAATATTTCCCCACGTTGATTTTTTGGTTGACAATACGAGATTCTCTCGGTTATAACCTTTAATACCATGTCCTACAATACGCTCTGTCTGATACACTTCTGCTGTATCGATGAAATTAATCCCAGACTTTAAAGCGTATTTGACAATTGCAATAGATTCATCTTCACTATTACCTGTACTTTGCCCAATACTACTAGGACCTCCGCACCCTAATCCCATAACACTTACTTTTAATCCTGTACGACCAAGTGTAGTATATTCCATACAGAGTCTCACTAATTCTTATTTATTAATGGAAATTGAAGCATAGATTTTATAGTTTGATATTAAAATAAATTAATTAAATATCTTTAATTTTAGATTTTAAATAGTAATCACATTAAATAATGATTAATATGCAAGGACAAGTACATTTTGAAGATTTAAATTTAGAATATGGCTACTCATGCATGCCCGATAGATTACATTATTTTTCTAAAGAAGAAAACGATTTTCGGATGGAAGTTCGTAAATGGTGCAAAGATAATATCGAACCTGTTGCCACTAAGATAGATCAGGAACGGAATAAGGATTTAGCTGTAGATACGGTCAAAAAAATGAAGCCCTATTTAAATATTTTGATTCCCGAAGAGTTAGGAGGTTTGGGTAAAGGAGTTCTATACCGTGCAATATTTGGTGAAGAATTAACTGCTTTTAATTATGCTATAGCTACTATTTTTGGTGCATCATCATGCTTATTTGCCGCACCAATCATTGAATACGGAACACCTGAACAAAAGGAAAGGTATTTATCAGGAATCGCTGATGGCACAAAATTAGGTGCAATTGGTATAACTGAGCCTACTGGGGGTTCTGACGCCATTGGTGGGATGAATTTACGAGCGAAACGAGATGGGGATTATTATATCTTAAATGGTGAAAAATGTTTTATAACTAATGGGAGTTATGCAGATTACATTACCTTATACGCGGTTACTAATGACCAAGTAAGAAGACATCAAGGAATATCAGCATTTATTTTTGAAACGGATACTCCTGGATTTGAGGTTCTGAAAGATTATACTTATATGGGTCGAAGGGGAATGCCAAACTCTCATCTTAGATTTACCAATTGTAAAGTTCCGGTCGAAAATTTATTACATAAGGAAAACGAAGGTGTTGAGGTTTTAATGTTCGGTCTCGATGGCGAAAGAACATTCACAGCATCTCAATATCTTGGATTAGCAAGAAGTGCTTTTGAAGTAGCATATAAATATGCACACAAACGTGAACAATTTGGAAAGACAATTTACTCGTTTGAAGGCATTTCTTTTAAATTGAGTGAGATGTTTATGGATTTGGAATTAAATAGAATTGCGATAGTACAGATTGCCAGAATGCTTGATGAGGGACATTATTGTAGAGCATCAGTTGCAGCGATTAAAGCAAAAATTTCAGATGCAGCGGTCAATATAACTAAAGATGCTGTCCAAGTTATTGGTGGATTAGGATATTCTGAAGAATATCCAGTGGAAAGGTTTTATAGAGATGCAAAAATAGGACAAATAAGTGCAGGTTCAGCAGAAATAATGAGATTTCTTATTTCTAGAGAAATGATTCGAATGTGGGGTAAATAATTATGACTCAACTAGAGATAAGCCCTTCTGAGTGGAAGAATTATGTAGGGAAAGAGCTTGGAACTTCTGATTGGTATGAAGTTACTCAGGATGAAATAAATGATTATGGAAAGGTTATTGGAGATATGCAATGGATACATGTCGATCCTGACCGAGCAGCAAAAGAATCACCTTATGGAACTACAGTTGCTCATGGTAATTGGATACTTTCTATCGCATATTCAAAGCTTTTTTCGCAATTATATAAATCAGTGAACACAAGAATGACAGTAAATTATGGCTGGAACAAGATTCGATTTCCCGCACCTACACCTGTAGGTAAACGAATTAGGTTAGCTGGTACAGTTCTTAATGTTAAAGAAGCAGGTAATGATGCATACGATGTAGAATTTGATTTTAAAATTTATGTGGAAGGAGAAACAAAACCTTGTTTTGCAGCTTCTAAACTTTCAAGGTTTTATTCTCTCTAAAAATAAAAAAAAATTGTTAAAACTTGATAAATCAAATTATTTTATTATATCTCTAACTTTTAAGATATAATGACAAGTTTTCTTATTATTAAGAGGAATACAATTTAAAAAATCAGCTTCAGTCGTCAATTGAGGAAATATTTCACTTAAAAATCCTTTCGTATAGGGAATACATATGTTTTCTTGAAAAACAGTACCTCGAGAAGGATTATAACTCCCCCCTATTGGGCAAAATTTTTTAGAATATTTTACACTTACATCATAATTATTATCATCTAATTTTTTTA
>JAHLWJ010000637.1 GCA_019057975.1 Promethearchaeota archaeon
AATTTATATGAAACAAGATTTTGAAAAATTATTTGATTTGTCGGGTAAGGTAGCGATGATAACTGGTGCTGCTTCCGGAATAGGTAATGGAACTGCAAAGTTTCTTGCCGAAGCGGGAGCCATAGTTGTACTACTTGATATTAATGAAGAAAAGGGGAATATCGCAAAGGAGGAGATTGTAAAATTAGGAAATAAGGCTGAATTTTTAAAGTGTGATGTAACTAAAATAGTTGATTGCCAAAATGTTGCTAATATAACGAAAGAAAAATTTGGCAAAATTAATATTTTGGTAAATTGTGCGGGTATTATATATCGTAAGAATACGGTAGATCTTCCTGAAAAAGATTGGGATCTTGCCATTAATGTTACTCTAAAAAGTATTTACCTTATGTCGAAATATGTTATTCCAATAATGGCAGAAGGCGGAGGAGGAAGTATAATAAATATTGGCTCTGGTTGGAGCCTTAAAGGTGGAGAAAATGCGGTTTCTTATTGTGCTGCAAAAGGTGGTGTTTGGAATCTCACGAGGGCTATGGCAATAGATCATGGAGCGCAAAACATTAGGGTTAACTGTGTCTGCCCGGGAGACATTGATACTCCGTTATTAAGGAGCGAGTGTGCTCAACTTGGTCTTGATGAAAAAAAATTTCTTGCTAAAAGCGCGGATAGACCTCTAAACCGTATTGGCACACCTATAGATGTAGCTAAGGCTGTTTTTTTCTATGCAAGCGATATGTCTATGTGGGTAACAGGTAGTAATCTCGTAGTAGATGGCGGTGGATTAGCATGAACTCAAAGAAAATAGTTTATCCTTATATTCCAAATTCAGAACCACAAGTACAGAAAGAGATGCTACAAGAAATAGGAGCTAACAGTATAAATGAGCTTTTTAGTGATATTCCTGAAAAATTATTACTTCATAAAAAAATGAATCTACCGAAACCTTTTCTTTCGGAGTATGAACTGAAGAGGCATATAGAGAGTATTCTATCAAAAAATTCAACATGCAAAGAAAATATTAATTTTTTAGGGGCAGGTTGCTGGCAACATTATGTGCCGGCAGTAGTTGATGAAGTTATCCATAGATCTGAATTTTTAACTGCTTATGCAGGTGAACCATATGAAGACCACGGAAGATTCCAAGCAGGTTTTGAGTATGCGAGCATGATGGGAGATATGCTGGAAATGGATGTTGTAAGCATTCCAACATACGATTGGTCACAGGCTGCTTCAACATCATTACGCATGTCTTGCAGAATCACCGGTCGTAATGAAGTGATCGTATCTAAAATAATAAACCCCAATAGATTACTTGTTATTAAAAACTATTGTAATCCAAATGTAAATGTAGTAATGCTTGATTTTGACTCTAAAACTGGATTGGCAGATATTAATGATCTTGAGAAAAAAATATCAAATAAAACTGCAGGAGTTTATATTGAAAATCCATCTTATTTAGGTTCAATAGAATCAAACGGTGCTAAACTCTCTGAGATTATTCATAAAGCAGGGGCCCTTTTTCTTGTTGGTGTGGACCCAAGCTCCTTAGGCGTGTTAACCCCTCCTATCAATTATGGAGCTGATATTGTATGCGGAGACCTTCAACCATTGGGAATTCATATGAATTACGGTGGAGGAGTTGCGGGATTCATCGCTACAAGAGATGAAAAAGAGTTTGTAAGTGAATATCCTTCAAGGCTATTTGGGATAGCGCCTACAGAAAATGGTGAGTGGGGTTTTGGAGATGTTATGTGGGAAAGAACCTCTTTTGCAAATAGAGAGAGTTCGAAGGAATTTGTCGGGACTGCAGCAGCCTTGTGGGGCATTGCAGCAAGTGTTTACTTAGCCGTAATGGGGCCGGAAGGTATGCAGGAATTGGGCAAAGGAATTATACAGAGGTCTCTTTATGCTCAAAAGGAAATTGGAAAAATAAAGGGAGTAAAGGTACCTGTATTCCAAGCTGCTAATTACAGTGAGTTTGTGGTAGATTTTAATAACAGTGGTAAGAATATAAAAGAAGTTAATAAAGCTTTACTTAAAAAAGGAATTTTTGGAGGTAAAGATTTATCTAAAGATTTTCCTCAATTTGGTCAGAGTGCCTTGTATTGTGTCACAGAGATACATACTAAAGAGGATATTGATAAACTTGTTTTTGCTCTGAAGGAGGTATTTTAAATTATGGGAATGAATATGAAAACTAAATTGAGAAATTATCATGCAGTTTGTTGGGACGAGCCTATTATTTATGAATTAAATAGAAATGGGGAGAGGGCAATTCTTGTTCCTGAAGTAGATAAAAAGATAACTGAAACCGTAGGTGACGGTATTTCTTCTATTCCAAAATCTATGCGCAGAAAAAATGCACCCCAATTACCTGCTCTTTCTCAACCACAAGTATTAAGGCATTTTTTACGTCTCTCGCAAGAGACTTTAGGCATGGATTTTAATATTGATATCGGGCAGGGAACCTGTACGATGAAATATAGTCCTAAAATACATGAGCAATTTGCTAGTTCAGAAAAGGTAGCAGAGATGCATCCCTATCAGGATGAATCTACATCTCAAGGGCTTCTCGAAATTATGTATAAGACAGAAGAGTTATTTAAGGAAATATCTGGTCTTGACCGTTTTTCACCGCATCCTGGTGGAGGATCGCACGGAATTTATACTATTTCTTCCATTATTTGGGCATATCATAAGTC
>JAHLWJ010000638.1 GCA_019057975.1 Promethearchaeota archaeon
TCCTGTCAAAATAGTACTATTGGCAATTATACGAGCCATTAAGCGTTATTTAAATGATCAGAATTTTGACGATTTCTCAAATAAAACGCGCGTCAATCAACTTCTTTCCCGTTTCTTTGCAAATTTCTCTCAGAAATATAAAAATCTCACTTACAATAATCTAAGTGGTTTTTTTAATAAAAGAATAATTGATAAGATCAATTATTCTGCTCCATTGAGCAGTAAGCAAATAAGAGAACGCGAACAGGACTACCAGAAAAAGTTGGAAGCATTATGTGTAAAATGCGCGTTAGATTTTAAGAACATTCTTATAGAGGAGTACGGTGTAATAATATTGGAATTAGGAACGCTTCCACTTTCTCAACATTTTGGTTTTCGGTTAGATAATTATGTCAGAAGGGTCACTGAGGAAAAAATTACTCAAGCTGTTAGTGTTAAAATTCTGGGACGTGTTAAAGAACATATTGTGCAGCAATACAACACATTCAAAAAAGGCGTTGTAAAAGCAAGGAGTTTTAAAAAGGTGATAGATTTTATCAAGGGATATCAAGAATTTTCTAGTTATTTTGAAAGAGAATTTTCTATGTCAAATATTAAATATCAACAAGATTCTGAGGAATTGGCGCCTAAATCATGGTTAATCGAAAATCTACGTTACATGTTTCCAAAAAGGTTTGGTTTACCGCTAAAAGATGATCTCTTGTCGTGGTTTGTATATGGCGATATTCCAGGCTATGGAAAAACATCTAAAGTTAAATGGACAACAAATATAGAAGGGATTTCCAGACGTATACCTTTTGCTGATCTTTTAGCTATAGATTATAGAGTTAATAAATTGACAAAAAAAGCGTTTAGTGATAAGGGTATAGAAGTATCTACTGAAGGTTTGGAAATCCTTAAAAAGAGCGTTTCTTTCCTTATTTACTACTATGTTTTTGGCGGGTATCACGAATCAACATATGTTTCGGAAATAACAAGCAAGGGGTTAAAAGTTGGCAGAGGTTATTTCACAATTGAATACAAAGTTATTAGGGCAATCTTTTTTGCAGCTGCTGAAGCAAATAACGGAGAGCCCATGTATTTTGAAGGTATCAATGGTATTAATAGTGCTTCTGGTATTAGCACTGACCTAAAAAATCATCTTTATCAAGGATTTGGCTTTGGAGATGATTTGATTAAACTCGTTAAATATATTAATACAATTTTTAAGAGTAGATCTCCTGATTCGAGTTGTAAAATCTTTCATGACGCTAAAGAAGTATTAGAAGGGTATCTCGATGATTATAGAGCAAGGCATAGGACATTACAAGAGTCGCAAGAATACGCATCTATATTTCAGGGGAGAGTTCATAAATCTATGGAAGACTTTTTCGGGTTAAAATTTGTCTCGGAGGAGCAAGTTAGAGCTGTTGTAAAAGAAGCCTATGTTACTACGATAAATGATAATGGCGTTAAAGAGAAGATTTATGTACACGGTGTTTTTAAGTTTGATTTATATCTTGAGCTTACTAATGCATTGAAGGATTATTTAGGTCTTGACAATAAATGGATGGGATTAGCAATTGAAGCATTGGGTACATATTGGCATAGCCTTCCAAAACAAAAAGAGGCTGATAGAAAGAAGCGGTTAATTTGCAGAGAGAGAAATATTATTTTATTGGAAATACCGGAAGCAATGGATCGTTCGGAATGGTGTACTGAGGCACTTAAACAGTTTAAAGAGTTGACAGGGGTAGAAATTCCTCGGAATAAACTGAGTGAATTATACAAATATCTTGGTAATGCATAACATTAGATTTAAATACAATATCCATCATTTTTTTTATAGTAATTGTATTAACATATTAGTTTTTATCGAATTATGCCAGTTTTTTATTGTAAACAAGAAGATTTTGAAGGTTGCCCTTATAGAGTAATAGATTTAGAGAAAGGACTTCCTCTCTGTCGCTATCTTGAATTAACAGCACAATTAATTATTGATCGCGAGTTTACAGAAATTCCTAGTCTGACGAGTAAGGCGTGTGATTGGATAAAAGAGGAAGAGTTCCGGTTAAAATCCGTTAGAAAAATTGTTCGAGAGAACGGTTTGGATGTAGTGGAAAATGCTAACATTGGTGACATGCTATTTTGTTTATTCGGGCGTTTTCAAGGTCGCGAAGTAAGATTACTCGAAAAGCCTTCAAGTGGGTCAATATTCACTAGATGTCAAGTACTTAACGGGGAGATTTTCGAAATACAGCCCCTGCTCCTTCGCAGAATAGCAAAAGGGAATTACTGCGGAGAACATTTCGTTAATGATACTGAAAATGGAGAGAAAGCACGCGAGCTAGAGTTTAAAGCGAAATATTACGGTTTTAAGACTGAAATTGAGAGGAAGAACGAAGGTTTTCTTTTAAAAATTTTTGGGGACTCGCAAGAGCAAGTAGATGAATTCATTTTCTTAGTTCTCGAGCACGATCTTGAGCTCTTGCGTTTTTTAACAGGTTCACGCGAAAGCCTTAATTAGAAATTAGTATATGGGCTCTGATGATTAGTGTTTAAATAAAATCAATTAATTAATTTTTTTTTAAACATTGAATTATAGGGGTTAATTTCAGATTTTATTACAATTAACATTAATATTTATTCCATTCGCGATTGAATTTGAAACTATACAATATTCTCTAAACTTTTTGATACACAAATT
>JAHLWJ010000136.1 GCA_019057975.1 Promethearchaeota archaeon
TTTATTTGTTTTACATATAATCATGGTTTTGAAATTCTCAGTATAATTTTTATCTAAGACTTGAAAAAGTTAATAAAGTTACATAATTTTCCTATAACACATTATACACTAATAGATATCAATATACAAGAACGGCTATACTGTTATCATAATGCAGATCATTGATCAAGAAAATTTTGACAAATTAAGAGCATTAAATAATGAAAACGTTATAAAGATTGTAAATGAATTTGTCGACTTGTGTAGACCTTCTAAGGTTACTGTAATAACAGATTCAATAGAAGATATAGAATATTGCAGACAAACAGCAATTAAGATTGGCG
Source organism: Promethearchaeota archaeon (assembly GCA_019057975.1). The sequence goes on from JAHLWJ010000136.1 coordinate 324, forward strand.
AGGAAGCGAAATTAGAGATTGAGGGCCATACAATCCATTATGATGGATTCTTCTCAATGTCAAATCACGACCAAGCAAGGGATAAGACAAATACAAAGGTATTAATTCCAAAAGGACAATACTATCCTCCTGCCATAAACACAATTGAGAGAGAAGAAGGGCTTAAGGAAATTTTGGAAATTATGAAAGGATGTATGGAAGGTAATGAATGCCTAATCCGGTTTTTTTGCTTAGGTCCTAAAAATTCAAAGTTTTCAATCCTTGCCCTTCAGCTTACAGATTCTTTTTATGTAGCTCATTCAGAAGATCTCCTCTATAGAGCAGGTTATGAAGAATTTAAAAAATTGAATGGATCTGATGAATTCTTCTATTTCATTCATTCCTCTGGAGAATTAATTGGAGATCCTCCAGTAACAAAAAACCTTGATAAGAGAAGAATTTATGTGGATCTACAAGAAGGGCGTGTATTATCTGTTAATAATCAATATGCTGGAAATAGTCTTGGATTAAAAAAATTAGCTTTAAGATTGGCAATTTATAAATCCAATAATGAGGATTGGTTAACAGAACATTATTTTATTCTGGGTGTACACCCTAAAGGAAAAAATAGAGTTTCATATTTCTGTGGAGCCTTTCCAAGTGCTTGTGGTAAGACCAGTACAGCCATGTTGCCTGGTCAGACGATAGTGGGTGATGATATTGCCTATCTTCGCGTATGGAATGATGGGAATACTCATGCTGTAAACATTGAGAGAGGAATTTTTGGTATTATCAAAGATGTTAATCCTAAAAATGACCCTGTTATTTTTGAAGCGTTAACAACTCCAAGAGAAACCATTTTTAGTAATGTATTGGTAACTGAAGGTTCGCCTTATTGGATTGGTGATGGAAGATCAATCCCCGCAAAAGGTATTAATTTTTCAGGAGAATGGTATATAGGTAGAATTGATGATGATGGAAAGGAAATCCCACTTGCTCACCCTAATGCTCGATACACAATACGGATTGAAGAATTAAGTAATGCTGATGAAAATTTGCACAATCCGGATGGTGTTCCTATATCTGGAATATTTTATGGCGGACGGGACAGTGATACATTGCCACCTGTCCTTGAAAGCCTAAGTTGGGAACATGGAATTTTCTTAGGTGCCTCAATTGAATCAGAAACAACCTCTGCTACGTTAGGTGCTGAGGGCGTAAGACAAATAAACCCTATGTCTAACCGAGATTTCTTAGTTATAAGTTTGGGACAGTACCTTAAGAGCCATTATGATTTTGGTAAAAGACTAAAAAGCTGCCCAAAAGTGTTTGGAACAAATTATTTTCTCAAAGATAAGGCTGGAAAGTATTTAAATGGTATTTTAGATAAGCTTTGCTGGGTAATTTGGGCAGAAGGTCGAGTCCAAGATGATTTTAAGGGTATAAAAACACCAATTGGCTATATACCTATATATACAGACTTAGAAATTTTATTTAAACAATATCTTGATATAGATTATAAAGAAGCAGATTATATTGAACAATTCTCTATTCGGACTAGAAAACTTTTAGAAAAATTAGAGCGCATTGAATCCATGTATAAAAAAGAAAAAGATGTTCCACAATTTTTTTGGGATATGCTTAATAATCAGAGAAAAAGTTTGATAAACCTAAAAAATGAGTATAATATGGAAGAAATTTCCCCTTTACTATTAAAAAAGTTATAAGCTACAATAATTCAATTAGGCTAAATACTTTAATCCACTTCTTACTTTATAGGTTTTTCTAACCCTATCCATCTCAATAAATCTCTTTATTTCAAGATTGTTTAATAAATCCCTCATCTCAGTACGGTCTTTCTTTAGTTCCTCTCCTAATCCTTGTATATCCGTTTCATGCGTTTTTAATATTTTTATAAGTGATGAATATTCTTCATAAATTACATTAACTAGATGTGTTATTGACTCTTTTATGTTCAATCCTGTTTTTGTACTAGTTGGAAAGATTTTATTCTTTTCCGATAAATAATTTTGGGACTGTATTATTTCTGGAGGTCGAGCACCCTCTATATCCTGCTTATTAGCTAGAAAAACAACAGGAGTGTTAGAAGGTAATAACTTTCTTATAGAATTTAATATTACAATTGCGCTATCATCCTTTTCAGGAGCCGTAGCATCAAAAACAAATATAATTCCATCTGAACCACTCGTGACAATATTCCTCATAACTGAAAATCTAAGAAGCCCTGGTGTGCCAAATAAATAACAATCAAAACCATTTAATTTTATTGACCCTAAATCCATCCCAACTGTATAATACTTTTCATCTTTGCCTTTCGCTTCTACATTCAATGCATTCTGATCTAAAGCTTTTATGTAACTTGATTTACCCGACTGTAATGGACCTGATACCAGAATTTTTATTATTGTTTCACCAATTTTTTAATAATGCAAATGTAACTTAGATTTTACTTTTTTATTTATCTATTTAAAAGGATAATATACTTGGATAATATATTTTATTTATTATTAAATAGTTAATTTGTGGTTTAAATATTAATATCTTAACTTTCATTTCAAGTTTTTGCATAAAATCAAATAGATATTTTGATATATAAAGTGATTTCTAATTAATTTTGAAAGAGATCATTTCCTATTTAATTATTCAGTTCTAACTTAATTTGACAGAAAAGTCTATCATTTAAGTATACACTTGACAGTTTTATGATTTAATGAATTTAATAAAATTAGCAAATTCAATAAGATTCTCATAAAAAATTGATTAATAAGTCACTTTTTCCGAAAGAAATCAATATTATAATGTCTAAAATAGTCGATGTGCAAAAGCTTTATATAGAAATCTGTCGAATAATGTAATTAAAAAATTCTATTTTTCAGAATTAATAACAATTTTCTTATTGATTAGAATATTTCTAACAAATGGATTTTATTAGATTATTTAAAACAAAAAATTGAAGAAAAATGACAAATAACAATGTTTTAATTATTGGTGCGGGCATTAGTGGAATAGAAGCAGCATTAACTCTTGGGGAACAAGGATATCGGGTAATACTGGTGGAAAAAACTTCTTCTGTTGGAGGTCGAATGGCACAACTTGATAAAACATTTCCAACTTTGGATTGCAGTATATGTATTCTTGCTCCTAAAATGGTAGAAGTGTCTAGACATCCTAATGTTGAGCTCCTTGCTTACTCAGAAGTAAAAGAAGTATCTGGTCAAGCCGGAAATTTCAATGTAAAAGTACTTAAGAAATCTAGATATGTCGATTGGGATAAATGCACGGGATGTGGAGCATGTAGTGAAAAATGCCCTATGAAAAAAATACCTAGTGAATTTGAAGAAGGTATGGGAAATAGAACGAGTATATATATTCCCTTTCCTCAAGCAGTTCCACGAAAAGCTGTTATTGATGCGGAAACATGCTTATATCTAACGAAAAATGCTTGTAAACTCTGTGAAAAAGAGTGTGAGGCCGGAGCTATTAATTGGGATATGCAGGATGAAATTATCGAATATAACGTAGCATCTATCATTTGTGCAACTGGAATTGACCTATTGGATCCAAGTGTTCTTGATCGTTATCACTATGGGGAATATCCTAATGTTATTACAGCTATGCAATATGAACGGTTACTGAGTGCATCGGGGCCTACCGAAGGTGAATTATTACGTCCTTCGGATAAAGAACATGCACATAATATAGGATTTATAAGTTGTGTTGGATCTAGAAATGAGGATCTCTGTTCATATTGTTCAAAATTTTGTTGTATGTATCAAACTAAAGAAGGGGTTGTCACTAGGGAACATGCTCCTGATACAAGTGTAACAATATTTTTTAATGATATAAGGGTGATCGGAAAAAATCAAGAGGAATTTATTGAAAGAGCTAAAGATGAGTATGGCCTAATATATTATAGAGGAATTCCTGGAGATATTCGTGAAAATCCAAAAAACCATAATCTTTATGTTAAACATGCTAATCTTGATACTGGAGATGTAGAGGTTAGTGAATTTGACCTTATAGTCCTTGCAAATGCAGTAATTCCGCGAAAGGATGCAGATGATCTAGCTAAAATATTAGGAATTGAGCAAAATGAGTTTGGATTTTTCAAAACCAAAGATTCTACTGAAGACCTCCGTTCTACTTGTGATGGGATCTATATAACTGGTTCATGTCAGTCCCCTGACGACATTGCCAATTCAGTAGCAAAAGCAGGCGGAGCTGCAGCATTAGCTGCTACTCATGCAATTCCTTTGAGTGGGGAAGAAATAAAAGTAGAACTCCCACCACTTAAACCTGTGAACCCAAAGGATAATCCTCGTATAGGTGTATTCATCTGCCGTTGTGGTATTAATATTGCTGGATATATGGATATTCCAACATTAGTAGATTATGCAAAAACTCTTCCTAATGTAGTATTTTCTATGGAAAATAAATATAGTTGCTCTCAATTGACTCAAGATATTATTAAAGAAAAAATTGAAGAACTAAATCTAAATAGAGTCTTAGTTGCAGCATGTACCCCCAGAACTCATGAGCCTTTATTCCAAAAAACAATTAGAGAAGCTGGCTTAAATGAGTATCTATTCAATTTTGTATCTATACGTGAATTAGATTCTTGGGTGCATATGCATGATAACCCAAAAGCTACTGATAAAGCTAAGGATCTTATCAGAATGGGAGTAGCTCGTGTTAGAGCACAAAAAGCTGAGTTTAAAATTAAGGGCGATGTCGTTCCAGAAGCTTTAGTTGTAGGAGGAGGTGTTGCTGGTATGAGTGCTGCTATGGAAATCGCTAGTAAGGGTTTTAAAGTACATTTGATTGAGAAGGATGATAAACTAGGAGGACAGTTAAATCAAATATATAAGATTAATTTCGACAGAATAGATTCCAGAGAATTCTTAGATCAAAAATTAAAAGAATTTAACGAACAGAAAAATATTATTGTTTATTTAAACTCTGAAGTTGTTGATGTAAAAGGTTCGATAGGAGATTTTAAAGTTAAAGTTAAGGATAATAATGAAATCAAAGATATTAGTTTGAATGTGGGTACCATTATTGCTGCTACAGGTGCCTATGAGTATAAACCTGAAGGTTGGTATAATTGGGGCAAAAACAATAATGTATTAACCCAACTAGAATTATCTGAAAAGCTCAAAAATAATGAATTAGAAGATGGTCAAACTCTTGTGTTTATTCAGTGTGTCGGGTCGAGACAACCAGAAGATGGGAATGGTGTAACTTATTGTTCATTAATTTGTTGTTCAGAGTCGATTAGACATGCGTTATATGTAAAAGAGACATATCCAAACTCAAATATTTATGTTTTATATAGGGACATTCGAGTAGGTACTGATGAAGAACCTTATTACTGGAAAGCCCGTGAAAATGTGAACTATATAAGATTTATTGAATATCCTACAGTTGAAACTGTGAATGGCAAGTTAAAGGTAAATGTTAAGGATATTTTAACTCAAATTGACCTTTCTATTGAAGCGGACAAAATAGTTCTTTCTACACCATTAATACCTTATGATACTAAAAAATTGGGTGAAATGATTAAATGTGCTCGAGACCAAAATGGATTTTTTTTAGAAGCTCATATTAAACTGAGGCCTGTCGACTTTGCCACTGATGGTATTTATTTAGCAGGAACTTGCCATGGTCCAAAAGGAATTGCAGATTCAATTTCACAAGGACGTGCTGCTGCTGCTCATGCATTGATTCCATTAATCTCAGGCGAAGTGGAAAATGAACCTTTAGTATCAGTTGTGGATCCTGCCTTATGCATTGCCTGCCAGAAATGTGAAGAAGTATGTAATTTTGGAGCAATAGGAGTGAACTTTGATAATGATGTATTAGTTTCAGAATCAAACCCTCTCTTATGTAAAGGCTGCGGAGATTGTTCAGCAGCATGTCCAGCAGGGGCCATTACTATGAGTCATTTTTCAGATAATCAAATTTACCCAATGATTCGTGAAGCTGTTCAAGGTGAATATGTGGATGAAAGACCTAGGATAGTGGCTTTTTTATGTAACTGGTGTAGTTATGCAGGGGCAGATACTTGTGGTGTTAGTCGCTTTCAATATCCAACAAATATTCGACCGATAAGAGTTATGTGTACCGGTAGAATACCAAAACGGTTTATTTTGCAAGCTTTTTTGGAAGGTGCTGATGGTGTTTTTATTGGGGGGTGCCATATTGGTGATTGCCATTATTTAGAAGGCAATTATGATATGTTACAACGTTATAATGAACTTCATGAGATACTGGATAGAGTTGGAATTAATCCAGATCGATATCGCCTTGAATGGATATCTGCTAGTGAAGGTAAGCGATTTTCAGAAGTGGTAACTGAATTTACTAATAAAATTAAAGAATTAGGTCCTTTACCTAATAGAGGCGATAATATTGAAAAAAAAGAAAAAGTGAAGGAGGCTGCTTAAACATGGTAGAGATGATTAAAAAGAATGCAAATGAGTTAGATAGAAATTTTCGCTATGAAATTAGTGCGAAGGTTGGAGCTAAATCACTTCTAAAATGCATTCAATGCGGAGTTTGTAGTTCAGGTTGTACTGTAACAGAATATGTTGATATGCAACCTCATAGAGTGGTAGCATCTTGTCTATTAGGTCTAAAAAATGAAGTACTCTCAAGTCAAGCAATCTGGACATGTTCTTTATGTCATAGATGTACTGAAAGATGCCCTAAAAATGTTGATTATTCATTCATTCTTGCTCTCTTACGAAATATGGCAGTTAAGGAAGGAAGGATTCCCAAAGAATATTCTGGGACTGTAGTAACAATCTATAATAATGGATATGTAGTACCATATACAGGTGGATTAAAAGTTAATATTGATAGAAGACGGACTAGAATGGGGTTACCGGAACTCATACCCCCTGACCTAGATGAAATAAGGTTTATTATAGAAGAGACGGGATTGGGAGATCTCGCAAAACAAGAAGAAGGTGTTTAAAAATGGAATATGCGCTATTTTTAGGATGTACAATACCTTTAAAGTTACCTCATTTAGAGAAAGCTTTTAGAGATGTTGCAAGCATTTTAAATGTGAAATTAAAGGAAATGGAAGGAGTAAGTTGTTGTCCTGAGCCAGTATCTTTACAATCTTTAAATATAGATACTTGGATGACTTTGGGAGCAAGAAATTTAGCAATTGCAGAGAAAATGGGTTTAAATATTATGACAATCTGTTCTGGTTGTTATGAAACCTTAAAGACAGTAAGTGTGTTATTGAAAGAAGATGAGGAATATTTGGCAAAAATTAATGAAACTCTAAAGAAAATTAATTATAAATACACCGGTAAAACTAAGGTATTTCATTTTGTTGAATTATTCAGCCAACCAGAATGGTTAGAAAAAATAAAAAATATACTAGTAAAACCTCTAGATGATTTGAATCTTGCTGTACATTATGGTTGCCATCTTATAAGACCGAGTAAGATTATGCAGTTTGATCACCCCGAGAAACCTGAAAAAATTGATATCATACTACAAGCACTCGGAGCTAAAACAATTGAGTTTGCAACCAAATTAGAATGTTGTGGCTATTGCGCGAGATTACAAGATGAAATTGGGGAAAAATTGGTTGAGGATAAGATGACAGAACTATGTGAACTTGAAGAAGAAGTTGATGCACTAATTGCTGTATGCCCTGCCTGCACCACTCAATATGATAGAAAGGAAAAAATAATTTCTCGTAAATCGGGAAAGGATCTAGATATTCCTGTCTTATATTTAGCTGAAATCATGGCATATGCATTAGGAGTAGATCTTCAAGATCTCAGTCTGAAGAACAGAAGTGTTAAGCCAAATAAGTTAATTAATAAATTAACAACCTAAGAAGTATGATTTTTTCAAGCACATATATTATAAATAATAATAAAAAAAAGAAAAAAAAAGGAGTTTTGTAATATGATAATTACACAATTAAAAGATTTAAACCAAATATACGATCTGATAAAACCATATGACAAGATTTTGATTGCTGGTTGCGACGGATGTTGTCAACCTCCTCGATCCCTTAATGAAGCAAAAGTTCTTGGACAACTTTTAGAATTAAAATCGAGAACAGAAAATAAAGATTTAAAATGGAAAGCAATTACTGTCCTACGGCAATGTGATGATAGGATAGCGGCTACAACATGCCGTCCTTATATAGAAGAATTCGATGCAATTTTAACCTTAGCATGCGGACTTGGGGTAGTAATGATGAATAAGGTCCTCCCCGAAATTCTTACCTTTCCAGCTCAAAATAGCATGTTTGGAGGCGTTCAAAACACAGGTGAGAATAATTTTATTGAATATTGTGAAACCTGTGGTGATTGTATTATCGGAGAAACTGGTGGTGTATGTCCACGTGCAGGATGCGCTAAACATCTGAGTAATGGACCTTGTGGAGGTATGGTTGAAGGAATGTGTGAGGTTGGAGGTTATACGATTCCTTGTGCATGGGTACGTATTTGGGCTCGATTAAAAGAATTTAACAGGCTTGATCTCTTTAAGAAGTATAGAGGTCCAAGAGATTTTCGAACATCTACTAGTCCTGGATATATGACAATCTATAAAGATTATACAAATATTAAAGAAGAAAAGGAGGGGAAAGAATAAATGACAAAAAGACCGGCGTTTAGCAATTTAATGAAAGCTGTCAGTGATGGTCATTTCGTGTTTACAGGAGAACTCGAACCAAAGAAAATCTTAAATCTAGATGAGATTATACATTCTGCTAAAGCAATGAAAAAAACAGGTAGAATAGTAGCCGCCAATGTAACAGACGGTCCCCAAGGTGATGCCTATATGTCATCAATGGTACCAAGTTATATGGTTCAAGAAAAAGCAAATATTGAAACTGTGTGGCAAGTAACTATAAGAGACAGAAATCGTGTTGCTCTCTTTGGTGATGTTATCGCAGGTGCAGTTCTTGGGTTAAAAAATATTCTTACACTTACAGGAGATCATACAGCCTTAGGAGATCATAAAAAAGGTCGTCCAGTATATGATATAGATAGTACTCAGTTTGCTGAAATGCTTTCTATGATGATAGATGATGGGACTGATTACGAAGGTAATGAAATTCAAGGTGGAAAAATAGAGATGAACTTTGGATGCGTTGCAAACCCTAACAGTGACCCTCGTGAACCAGAAATCCTTAAGGTAGGCCGTAAGGTGGAACTAGGTATCGACTTTATCCAGACGCAAACTGCTTTTGATATTGATCAAGCAAAAGAATTCTTAAAAGAATTAGAACAGTTCAACGTACCTGTTCTATTGGGCCTCTTCCCTCTTAAATCTCATGGAATTGCTTGGTATTTCGATAATTTTATTCCGGGAGTTTCGGTTCCAAAGGATCTACTTAAATCTTTAAAAACTGCAGAAAAGGAAAATAAAGGAAACAAGCCAGGGAAATATGCGGCTATTGATAAAATTAATATCGAATTCTTTAAACCATTTATCGAGGAAATTAAAAAAACCACCAAAGCTGCGGGTATACATTGTATGGCAGTGGAATATGAAAGACTTTTCGCTCCCTTACTAGGGGATTTCCCGGAATATGTGAAGTAAACAATAACTATTAAAATTTTTTTATTAAGTTTTATATTTTAAATAACCGAATATGAGGAAAAAAATGAAAAATCTTGACGATAAAGATAAAAGAATTCTTGAAATGCTTCTTGAGGATTCTAGAAGACCATACCATGAAATCGCAGAAGATATAAATGTGAATTTATCTGAATCTACTGTAAGAAAAAGAGTTATCAAGCTTCAAGAAGAAGGAGTAATTGAAAAATTTACTATAAAAATTTGTCGCGAAGATGAGAGATGTATTATTGCATTCCTTACATTATTTCCAAAAACTCAGACTGAAACAAAAGAATTACTGAGAGAAGCACAAATTCTTCCTCAATGTGAGGAAGTTTACTTTCTCGCTGGAGAATGTGGTGTTTTAGTAAAAGTTAATGTACCAGAAATAATTGAATTAGATGCGTTAATAGAATCATTTCGTGCTCGTGCTGATGTGAAAAGTGTGGAGAGAGTATGCGTGGTTTTAAGACCTATTAAAACAGTTTCTCAAAATTAAACTTGTAATTTATGAACAATATTAGAACTTATGTAAAATTATCTAATTTGAAATACAATTACGATTTCTATATAAGTTTTAACACCAATTCAGTAAAATTATAGAAATTTTCCTTCTAAAAACAATATCTTTAAATTATTTTTTATAAGATGATAAGAGAAGAAAAGAGTTCTTCTCTCATTTTAGAATTGAGTGAAAATAGTGATCAAAAAACATGTTATTTTTCGATGTTGCCTATTTAAATTCCTCGAATTTTTCCTTTAATATGTTGATAGTATGATAATGTTTTTGATACCTACAATATATCAAAAAGAAATTTATTTGGAAAAATGCGAAATTGTCTAATAATCCAAATTTTTATCATTAAAAATATAACTTTTAATATTAAACTAAAATACCTAGAATTAAAGAAGTTAAAATAAAAATAATAGATTTAATAATTAGCTTTCTTAATATACCCAAAGAAAATAACCAAACCAATTATTATGTCTAATGCTTCAGTTATAACTATAAATAAGGCATTTTCTCCGATTACATTTTGGAATAAAACTCTTAATATATTAGATATTAGATACCCTGTAAATCCTATGGCAATAATTAGTGGATGTATTTGAGATAATCGTTTATTGCGATATGAAAAGTAGAACATCCAAGTGGTAACTAACAATGACAAAATAATAA
>JAHLWJ010000639.1 GCA_019057975.1 Promethearchaeota archaeon
TATTTTCCACAGTAAGATATTGACATCATAAGATATAAAAATAACTACTGAAAATATAAATAATGTAGAATATAGAATTCCCGCTATAAGTGTATTTGCTATGTTTAAGGATGCAATTAAAATTGTACCATATTTATTACGATGTCGAAAAATATGAATCACTGTGTAGGTGCTTAAGATTAAGATGAGGATATAACCTACTATTAAAGAAGTTGAAAGCGTGTAATTCATAATTTAATGTGTAAAAAACTATCTTCTTATTAACTTATTAAATACGAAAACCGGTGAGATTTCGTAGAGGCATAGAATAATAATATACCTATTTAAATAAAGAAGAAACACTCATTTTTAAGAATTACTCAACAACATTCAAAGTATTATCTCGATATATTTAATCTACTCTGCTATATTTAAGTTATATTACTTAAGTCTCTGTTAAATAGTGGCTAAAATTTTTAATGACAAGTTTATTAGCATTTTTAAACTTAGAAACATCAATTAAACGGTCTAATTTTTGTAAGTTTTCTTCATTAATTTTAGAAAAATCTTGCATAAATTTCTCTACGGCAGAATCCAGAATTTTATTTCTATGTTTGGCAATTAATAAGGAAGCATAACCTAATCGTGTATTAAAATTAAAAACTACAGCGCGATCTTTCATTTTTATATGAGTTACTTGAGCTTCTACATTAGATAGGTTAGCCAAAATATGACTTATCCCAATAAGAATACTTCCTTTTAATAGACTCTCATCAACTTCTTCTCTTGTCTGAAAGTTAAAAGAATAAAGTAAAATCCCTGACTTATGGAAAATAATTAAATCGTAAATCTTATTTGTAAAAACCGCAAATAGGTTAGGTTTTTTAATGATAATAATGATAAAAAATCCAATATTAATAATGTACGTTATTGAATGAAGTAGCTTGAAATAATTATCTAGTGTAATAAGATATAAACTGTAAAGAAAAATGTGTAAGCTAAAAAGAAAGATAAGAATATAATAAAATTTACCTAATTTCTTGTCAGCAAAGTTATGATATCCTTTTATTTGTATAATCCAAGTAAACACTATGACACAAAAATTGAATAGAATAATTGAAGTTAGTAATCCAATGTTATTAAATAAGTAGAAATATTCAAAATCTTTCTGGATAACAGTAAAAGAATCGGGAACGAAGAGTTGACTAAAAAAAATTCCTACTATAAAAATATAAATCAGGGCAGTTAAAAATCTTACTTTACTGTCTTTGTTTAACTCGAAGTTATGAAGTGATGCAAATATTCCTATTGAAAAGTTTCTTATAATAATTGAAATATACCACAATATCAATGCGAAGGGGATATCGAAGAATATTTCTGCTGATAAATTAAACGAAATAAAGTAGGTAATTTCGCTTACAAAGTATACAATAAATGTAATAACTATTAGTAATTCAGCTTCATATTTCCCTCTATTTATTAATACATAAATGACTCCAAATACGAAGATTATAACAATAGTACTAATAAATATGCTCGCAATCATCTATTCTATTAGAAATCTTAGGTAATGAATTTCGTTTACTTTGTTTGTTAAAGTAGATTCACAAAGTCTTATATAAACATATATTGGTTTAGCACCTTATAAGAAGTTTTACATGATAAGCAATTTAAAATGGATCAATTAATTCTCTTCTGTTGATTTCCATATTCTTGAAAAACTCGTAATTAAATATAAAACGGTATTCTGGTTAATTAGAAATATAATCTGAAAAAAATTTATTTGATTTATAATACCTAATACCGTAATTCATGAGCGATTTTCAACAATTCCTAATAGATAAGGGAATAATTACAAACTTAATAAAACATTATGGAATCGATTTAAAAGATAAAGAAATAATCGATTTCATCCATAATACTATCGAACATTTAACTAAGATTGATACAAAAGAAATTAATCATATTAAAGAAAAGGACGATCACAATTATGATCTGGACTCTATAGCAAAGTACTACGAAAAGATTGTCCCTCATAACCAAAGAAAAACAACGGGCGAATTTTTTACTCCCATTCAAATAGTAGATTACATATTAAAAAGTGTAGGATATACAGACCAGCACGATATACAAGATAAGAAATTAATAGATTTAAGTTGTGGATCAGGGAGTTTTATAATTCGAGCAATTAACATTTTAACAAAAAAACTAATAACACTCAACAATTCAAAAGAAATAGGAGAGTCATCTGCTAAACAAGCGGAACAAATCATTAACAAAATTAAAGATAATATATTCGGTATTGATATAAATCCAATTGCTTGTATTTTATGCCAAATCAACATCTACTTTACTCTCTTTAGCCTAATTAGAATTATTACAAAAAATGACAAAGATTACGATGTACCCATTTTTAATATTGTCAACAATGATGCGCTCCAACTTAATTTTAATAATGAATACGACTATGTAGTAGGAAATCCTCCTTATTTATTCATTCGAGCCATTCCACAAGAACATAGAAATTTCATTGAAAAACTCCCCTTGGAGACAAACAGGGGTCAATATGACTATTATCAGATCTTTATTGAATTAGGAATAAAATCATTAAAAAAAAACGGGTTACTCGGGTACATTATCCCGGATTCTCTACTCGCGTTATCAAATCGTAAGATTCTAAGAAAATATATATACGACTCAACTAA
>JAHLWJ010000640.1 GCA_019057975.1 Promethearchaeota archaeon
TCGTTGGAGGAGATAACTACGGTCAAGGTTCCAGCAGAGAACACGCTGCTATAGCCCCCAAATATCTCGGACTTAAAGCAGTTATCGTGAAATCGTTTGCTCGAATCCATCTAGCTAACCTTGTAAACTTTGGTATCGTGCCATTAACATTTGCAAATAAAGACGATTATGCTAAGGTCGAACAAGGAGATATGTTTGAAATCGATCTAACCACGATAGAATCAGGAAATGTCGCACTAAAGAATCTCACTAAAGGCACTGAAATTAATTTAACTCATTCTTTAAGTAAGACAGAGATTAATGTATTACAAGCGGGAGGAAAACTTCCGTTCATAAAACAAAAATACAGTTAATTTTATTATATATTTTTTTCATTTCTTTTCTTATTTTACTTATTTTAATCTTGCTACATCGATAATGGCATTAGCAATCGCTTCCGGTTCAAATTCCTCAATAAAATGGTTCCCTTTTTCAAAAATCTTTATGTGATCTTCAAGTTGAGGAAGATGATCAATCCATTGCTGTAAGACGTCCTCTTTTGCTAATGGATCCAATTTACCAATAACTGCCCGGACACCGATATTTTGGCCATCAGGACCCCATAGTTTACTAATATTGTCCTGGATAAATCGATAAAAGGGAGAGGTATCTCGCTCTCCTAATGTCGGTTCTTTGTATGAATTTCCGTGAGCCCATAATGGTGTTTGAAGAACTAAGCGTTTAGAGCTTAATGTATTTGACTTAGATTGGAATTGTTCTCTAAATATTCTTTGACTAACACTCTCGTTTTCCATTAATGTGCCCTTCTCTTTTGCGCTGGCAAGCATGGTTGGCATGTTTATTAATAAATCATCTGGATTTTCAAGAGTATAAAAAATAGCAAAAGATGAAAACGCTCCCCAATAATTATTAGGTATTGTTTTTGGTAACTTACTCCATGGTAATCGCTTCAATGGATAATTCTTAAATGTCAATCCTGTAAGTGGTATTGGAAAAACAGTACTATTTAATATTACTAGATTTGATATGCGTTCGGGTAATTTCAAAAACGCTCCAACGCCGATAGGGCCACCCCAATCGTGGATGATGAAAGTAACATTTCGTAAATCTAAAAATCTTATTAATTCAACTAAGTTTTGAGCGTGATCCATGCAAACCATTTCAAAAGATGCTTGATCTGATAAGCCAAAACCAATGTGATCCATTGCTACAATCCTAATAGATTTTTCAGTTGTGTTAACTAAGTGCTTTATAACGCCTCTATATGTGTACGAGCACTCAGGGTTGCCATGAACAAAAACAATCGTATTTTCTGGTTCTCCAGTCCCGTGTTTACTATCTCTGAAAAACATTTTTTTTCCGGTATCATTACCCTCAACAATTTCATACCAATTTCCACATCCCTGTGGGTAATAATCCGCTGGAACATTTTTGATAGGTGAATTACTCGGAAGTGCTTTTAAATTTATTTTTTCAACCATAATTTACAACAAAAATAATAATGAAAATTCAGCTTAAATTCCTTGCTATTCATTTACAGACAATACTATGATCTAAAGGCATTTAAAGTTTTTTAGAAAATGATTAATTCAATTAAGTGTTATCCAGATTCAATGAGCAATAGGAAATATGCTATTGAACCGAAGAAGAGATTTTCTTCCAGAGTAGAAAACTATATCAAATACCGGCCAAGCTATCCATTAGAAATTATAGAATTTCTAAAAAAGAAGAAAGTTTTAGCAGAAGACACTGTAATTGCCGATATAGGTTCAGGTACAGGAATTCTAGCTAAAGTATTCTTGGATAATGGTAATCAAGTTTATGGTGTTGAACCCAATAAAGATATGAGAGAAGCAGCTGAAAAAATCCTCCAAGGATCTACAAAATTTACAAGTCTTGACGGTTCTGCTGAGTCCACGGGATTAGAGGAGAATTCTGTAGAGCTTATTACTGCTGGACAAGCTTTTCATTGGTTCGATGTCGAGGAGTCTAAGAGAGAATTTAAAAGAATTTTAAAACCAAATGGTAATGTAGCATTAATCTGGAACAATCGTGGAAAAGCCGGAGCAGAGTTTAATAGTAACTATGAAAATTTCATTTTAAAATACGGTATAGATTATAAAGAAGTAAGGAAAAATGAGAAAAATGTTGATCTCTTCTTTAATTACCAAAAAGAAACATTTGATAATTTTCAAGATTTAGATTTTACCAGTTTTAAAGGCAGAGTCCTTTCTTCATCTTATATTCCTTTAGCTGATAATCTAATTTTTCCAAAAATGATATTAGAATTGGTAAAATTATTTAACAAACACCAACGGAATGGAATTATTAGAATTGAATACGATACAGAAATATACCTTGGTAAAGTAGAATAAAGTTATTTTTTAAGAGATAATTATTAAATTTTGTTCATTATTTAATTTTTTAAGTATTGTTATGTATATTATTGAAGACGAATATCAAAAAATAATTGAATTTTATCCTAATGCAATTGTTGAGAATGCTCGCATTTCTCAAGTAAAAATTCCATTAAAAGATCAATTTTTTTTGAAAATCAACTATAAAAATTACCCAAAAAAGCCAATTGTTAATTTAATTAGTAAAGATGACCGCGTGTATCGAAAACTTGATAAAATTATTCCCTTATTAAATAGATGGGAAAAAAAAAATCCTCCTTCTAT
>JAHLWJ010000641.1 GCA_019057975.1 Promethearchaeota archaeon
TCTAAATCGAATGAACTAATCTTGAGTGAACTGAGTCATTATTTAGTAGATAATTTGATTTCTAAGATCTGTATTTTTATTGCTCAAGAAAAGAGTTTAACATATCAAACAATTTCAAGTAAAGGAAATAAAAGAACTTTTGATTTCCCGAAATTGTACAATAATATTTTAAGCCCCCTTTATCCTAATATCCCCAATTATGATAAAGAAATTAAAAAACTGCATGATCAAAGGAATTTATTTCAACATAGATCAGAATCAATAACATTAGGAATTAGACCAGAATTTGCTATTGAATATGTGCGATTAACCGAAATAATATTAAAAGAGGTAGGAATCATTGAAAAAGATAAAACAGTGGAACCTACCAATTACTTAAAGACTCAATATTCAAAAGAAAAACCAAAAGTTGAATATTTAGAGGAATCTAGAGCTCATGTCGATGAGTATGCAATGTTTAAAAAGTTAACCAAACTAGAAAAAGAATTCCATCAAAATATAATTTCCCAAAATGTAAAAAGTGATTTGGATATGAGAATTATAGCTTATCCCCTTCTTAACACCGGAGGATTATTTAAGATTTCGCAAATTTCAGAATTAAAATATTATTTGGAAAAAGAAACAAAAAATGGACCTCCTATTGATTCATTTCCTACTCAAATTTTTAATAATTTAAGTGTTAATAGGGAAGGCCTCCAGTATATATCCTCATCAAGTTTGATTGGTAGTATATTGATCCAGAGGGAAGGATTGATTCTCTATGATTGGCGTTATGGGTTAAAAAGAGATCCATACAACGAAACACTACCAGTCCAAATTATGTCAGCTTATTTGCTAGGTTTCTTGTACTTTCTCTCGAAGTTTTTCAATAAACTTAAGTATCTTGGAGAAATAAAAATAGTCTTTAGTGTATCAAATATCCCGAATTGGAAATATTCTTCTCTTCCAAGATTTATGTGTGATAGACCTAAATCTAATTTCCAACACAGTAGTTTTAAACCTTATGAAGGTATTTGTACTATTAAAGAACTAAATAGTAAAGAAGGTAAACAAAGATTATTACAAGAGATATTTAATGAGATTCTATTGGGTTATGGAGATAGCCAAGGGTTTAAATTAGGGGCCAATTTAACAGCTTTTTTGGAGAAAAATTAAAGATAGCAGAAACCTGATTCTTTTATCTCCAATTACAGTTATATACCTACTTTTTTAGGAGGGTGCACCACGGGGAATGGAAATGATAATTATAGAAGAGAATGGGGAAAAAGATATATATATCTATTGAATTTATTATAGTTTAAGACAAAAGTAATAATGAATAAATGTATAAATAACCAATTGACTAATAATGTTAATCACACCAGACCGATTTAATGAAGTAAATCAAGATTTTTTAGAGAGTTTAATTAAAAATGGAATTGAGGAAGACATTCATCTTGATTATAAAGAACAATTAGGAAATAATGCTGAGATTGCGAAGGATCTCTCTTCTTTTGCTAATAGTGATGGGGGTAATATTATATATGGGATACGAGAAGTAAATAATAAACCTGCAGAAATTATACCTATAAATCAGCCAAATTTAAGAGAAAAATTTGATCAAATTGCACGAAATGGTATTGATCCTTCATTGGATATACGAATCTTACCTATTGATGTAGATATTGAGGGAAATGAAGGACAAGTTTTTTTAATTTATATTCCTAGAAAATATCCCATTTTACATCAGGCAGTAAGGCGGGGAAAATATTATAAGAGAACAGAATTTACATCTTCTCCAATGTCAAATTTTGAGATAGAAACAGCATTCTATTTAGCATATAATTATGAAGAAAGAATTAATACTCTTTATCAAAAAAGATTAAATAATTTAAATAGTGGAGAATATCATGTTAGTATTCCAGGTCCAACGAGAATGCTAATCCATATGATTTCAATTGATGCTTTAAATGTAAACGAATCGATGAATCTAGATATTGTTTTTAATAATTTTGAAGATTATTTAAGACCACCAGGCTGCACTCTTGGCAGAAAAATTGAGCGTAATTTGCTCGGATTACTTGTATCTTGTGGTCCCGATCCATATACAGATAACTATGTGGGTTATGTTCAATTATACCGAATTGGAATGATAGAAGCTATTAACAGTTCTCTTTTAAAGCCAACTACACAGCTTCATGGAAAGCATTATAATACCCCTGTTAAAAAACTTGGTATGTGGTTTTTAGAGAAAAATATTATTGATTCATGTAAGATGTATCTAAAGACCTTGGAAAAAGTAGGTGTAGGTTTACCAATTTATCTTTATCTTTCATTTACTCATATGAAATATTATAAAATTTCATTATTTCCTTATAAGAGTTCATTTATTAACAGCGACTCTGATGTAGCTAAAAAAGACGAGATTTTACTTCCAAGAATTAAAATTGATTCATTTGGGATTAATTTTGAAGAAAAGCTTAAAACTTCTTTTGATATTTTTTGGAATGTGTTTAATCAATCTGGATCAAGAAACTATGATGAGAATGGGAGATTTATTCATGATCTTTTTAAAAGGTAGATTATGAAATAAAATCTAAGTTAATTGGGGGCACCACGGGGGTAAAACCAATTATCGCAGAGTAAGGGAAAGAAATAAATTTCAGTTGTACATATTATAGGTTAAGACAGAGAATAAT
>JAHLWJ010000642.1 GCA_019057975.1 Promethearchaeota archaeon
GGTTCTACTAACAGGACTAATGGCTGAATGAATCCTGAGCACTTGTCTTCAGCCTTATATTTCGTTTTCAGCTGCCGTCTCAGTCATCGTTCTTTAGTCATACGTGATACATATGTTAATGCAAATATTAGCCAAGTATATTAGCGTAAAAGCAGTTATTGTGTAACCTAAGCATTGTATTATTACTTAATGAAACACATCCAATTAAGAAACTACATAAAATTATAAAAGTGCAAATAAAAGACTGACTCCCTCATTGGTTGCATTGAAATGTTGTTTAGAAAGAAATTATAAAAACAAGTGTTAGTGAAATGTTGTTTTGTTAAAAGGTGTGAGTTAGATGTTGTTTAATCATATAATTTGATTTATAGTGGTAGCACATTCTTGTCTATATTTTAATAGTATTCAATGATATTCTATTTATAGAAGCAATTAAATATTGTATTAATAAATTAAGTTAAGAAGCAATTTTGCGATAAAAGTTAAACAACAAAAAAACAGCAAAATAAGAAAAAAATTATTAATTAAAAATTTAACCAGATCTTAAAACTTTTTTATCTATTTTTCCAATCACAGTAAGTGGGAGCTCTTCTGAGAATTCAATTAACTTGGGAACTTCATATGGCGCTAAATTCTCTTTAGAAAACTTTATTATATCTTCCTTTAGTGCTTCCTTATTTCCATCAAATTCAAAATCTGGGTTAATTTGTATAAACGCTTTAACGAATTCAGATCCAGGTCTTTCTGGGTTTGGGATTCCGATTAATGCAACCATCCCAATTGCGGGATGTTTTACCAAACTATCTTCAACCTTTGCCGAAAAAACTTTATAGCCTCCAACGATAATCATATCCTTGGTGCGATCGACAATTCGAATATAACCATCTTCATCCATTATGCCAACATCGCCAGTATGCATATAACCATCTTTATCTATAGCTTTAGCTGTTTCCTCTGGTTTATTATAATATCCTTGCATAACTAATGGACCGTTTACACAGATTTCTCCGGGTTCCCCTAATGGAACTATCTCATTGGTTTCAGGATCGACGATCTTTAAATCTACATTTAAGAATGGCAATCCTACAGTACCAAGTTTTTTTGTACCTAAGGATGGATTCATCGTTGCCACAGGAGAGAGTTCGGTCATTCCATAAAGTTCTAATAGTTTACCTTCACCTACTACGCTTTCTAAAGCTTCTTGGGATTTTTTCGGAAATGGAGCAGCTGCGGAAATACAATATTTTAAATTAGAGTGATCCAACCTTTTAAATTTACGAAAATTTATCAAAATTTGATAAAGTGAGGGTACATTCACCAGAACTATCGGATTGTATTTTTTCATTTCATTGCAAATATATAATGCATCCCGTGGATTAGCAATTAAAATTTGCCCCATACCATAAGCGATTACTCCTTCACATACGGTTAAACCAGCAACATGAAATATAGGAAATCCAGATAAAAGTATACCTTTTCCTTCTTCCCATTGAAGCCAACTAATTATGCCTTTTATATTTGAAACGCAATTTCTATGACTCAACATTGCACCTTTAGGAGGACCTGTGGTGCCCCCAGTATATTGAATCCAACCAATATCATCTGGGGAAATATCAACTTTAGGTAAATCAATAGAGAATTTTGTCAGTACATCATCCTGGAAATTATAAACGGTTTTTCCCTCCAATGGAGTGACTTCCCCAGAGGGTATTTCTCTAACTGCTTTAATTTTTGCTTGATCCTCTTTAGAAAATGAACCAATTACGCTTGTTGCCACTACAATTTTAAGCTGTGGTAATTTATCAGCAATTTTTTTCAGTCTATGCTCAAAAATAGCATCAAGAGTGACTAAAGCAACATTTTTACCTCCTTTTCCAAGATCATCTAATTGATAATGCATTTGGACATCAGATAGTAGAGGGCTAACACCTGAAACAATACATCCAGCTTTAAGTGTACCTATTACTGAATATATATATTCTGGAGTATTTGGTAAATTAATTCCTACTACGTCTCCTTTTTTAAACCCATTTTCGATCAACATGTGAGCAAATTGATTAGAATATCTATCTAACTCACCAAAGCTGATTTCTAATCCCTGGTAAGCAAGTGCCATATTATCAGGATATTTATCAAACATATTTCTTACCAGTTCAGCAAAAGTAATCTCAAATTCTTTCGGGTCAAGATCTTTCAACCCAGGATCCCAGCTTTTTTTCCAAAATCTACTTTCATACGGGTTTGACATATTAAAATTTCACATTTTTTTTTTAAATTACAATTCAAAATCGAATTGTGATATTAAATAAGCTATATCTTATTAAAAAAGTTTATTAAAATTACTTTATTTTTTCAATCTCAAGAATTTAATAGGAAAATGTTAAAAGAGTTAAATTAATTCATTTTATTCACTTAATTGCGAATAAATTGCAATGATAACACAAGATATTTACAAACAATTAATGATGCATTTATCATCAATGGGGATGATGTGTCCACCTAGAGAAGATTTACTTATAATATTGAAATCAAACTTCTCCGAGGAAGAAGTTAAAAACAAAACCGAAACGATTTAATATAAAAAAAATAAATCTGGGTGTTATTCTTTCAGAAGTCTAATAAAAAAAATAAAAGGATTAAAAATTAAAATTTACTCAATTATTTAGTTTTTCT
>JAHLWJ010000137.1 GCA_019057975.1 Promethearchaeota archaeon
TTTTTAGGCACATAAATAAACTATAAAAGTATTATTCGTGAAAGATTAATTTCAAATATTTTTCACATGAAATTTTCATGAAGATTTAAATACTATAATTTTTATTAAGAATATAATAAAAAATTAAAAATTAAAATGATAAAAATGGAAAAAAAAGAAAAGAAAGAAAAGAAGTACAGCTATAAATTTATTCAATTTTCAGTATCAGATGATTTAAAGGATGATATTGATGTATGGACTGGAAAATCGCCTTTTAACACGATATCGGATTTTGTTCGTAATGCTGTAGTAGAGAAAATTAGAAATCTAAAAAACCCTAAATTAAACCAATCGAATCTTAAGGACTCTCAAATTAACGCTTCAATGTTAGAACAATTAACAAAAAATACTCAAAAACTTATTTTATTACAGGAAAAAACTCTCGAAAGATCAAAAATTTTCGATGAAATGAAAGCTGATTTAGAAAGAATAAAGAAATTCTCAATAAAACAAGGTTTAATTCAAGAATCTGAAATTATCTATAATTTACTGAAAGCACATAAATCACTATCCCAAAAACAAATAATCGAGAAAACAAATTTAGATAAGGATACTGTTTTTCAAATTCTTTCTACTGATGATCGATTCAAATTAAATATAAAAGGGAGTTTTTGCCTAAAATGAGACCTTTAAACGAAGAGATTATACAAAATAATCTTAGCTTTTACAAACATTCAAAACAATCAATTAAAATGCGAATTTCGAGTTTAAAATACTTCTTTGATGAAAAATACTTTAATTATCAAGGTCATATTTTTGATATCAATATTCGGATTCTTAAGAAATATTTTATTTACCTTAAAAATTTAAATACGATAAGCATTGAGACAAGAAAGAATAAATGGCATATCTTAGCGTCCTTTCTTAATTTTACTATGGAGGACTATGAAAACTTCCATGTTGCGATACCACGCAAAACAGTATCATGGAACGGATATATTCCTAAAGAGAACGTGAAAACTAATAAAGACGTAATTGCTGAAAAAGAAGAAATCAAGAAAATATTAAATCATTTTGAGGTAAATAACTTTAAACATTATCTTATCTTTAAAATTTTGGTTGAGACTGGAATGCGAAAAGGAGAACTAATAAACGCTAAATATACCGATGTTAATCTTAAATATAGACACATTTACATAAAGGAAGGAAAGACCGGTGAAAAAATATATAATTTTTCTAAAGATACAGGGAATAAGTTAAAACTATATTTAAGCGAAAGAAAAAACCTCGAAATTGATAACAAATACCTATTTCTCACTAAAACATTAAGAAAATACGATAATAGATCATTCAACCTAATCCTGAAGGGAAATACAACTAAAATTAATGGAAAATATAAAAAATATCCTGGCGCTTTAGAAAAACTTGAAATTAATAAAAATATAACTTGCAAAACTTTTAGAAGCACTTTAAATACTTTAAGAAAAAAAGAAATGGGATGTTCAAATGAAGTCGCTAAACGATTACTTGGGCATAAAACTAACGATGTGAACATAAAGTCTTATACTAAATACGATTTTCTCGATTTAATTGATTTATTTGATAAATATAATCCTTATCAAACCCTAAATCTCTAATTTTTTTATTATTTTTTAGTAGTCCAGGAAGAAAAACAAATGTTATGAATAATTGTTATGAGTAACCAAAGTGAATAATTATCCATAGAAAAGACTTTTTTTTAATTTTTTATCCTGATCCTGAAGAAATTTTGATCTCAAGATGGCCACTTTTTTTTAAAAATCAATAGATCTTTTTATCTCTTATAGAAGGATATTTACTATTCCATTTTTTAACAAACTCTCTTAAGATTTTTGGCCAAGTAGTTATTTCATCAATTGTTTCAGTGAGATAACTATAAAACTTTTCAATTACAGGATATAAGGGTTTATATTCTTTTTCGTTAAATAATCTAAAAGATCCATGATGAGATACATTTTCACTTATGAAATATTCTTCTATAAAGTGATTAGTTCTATTTAGATATGTAATTGCCTCAAATAAATAATCAGATTTAACTTTAGAGAATAAATTTTCTCGCCATATTGTATTTAATTCTTTTTTCCTTTCATTTTCAATAATAAAAGATTTATCTTCTATTTCCTTTCTAATAAGTTCAAAATCTGCAAATAGATCTTTTTGCAATGTTTCAAGAGAGTCTCGATATGCATAAATTGTATTATGAAGTTTTTTCCAAGGAAGTGAACTATCCCCTGCATTTATTCTTTTAATTCTTTTATGTCTAAAATTTTCTTGTTCAAAAAAGAGTTTAAAACTATTAAATAGTTTTATATTTTTTTTATTGCTTGGGGAATTTGAAAAAAAATCATTAAAATCCCAATCTGAATTAGATTCTGGAAAGAATTCTGATTCACCAGAGATCTCAAAAGACCAATGCCCTAATTGAGGAACTAATACTCTATGATTTCTAATATTAAGAAAAATTTCAAAGTTTACAGGAATTTCTGATCCATCTTTCGGATCATTCATTTTCATCACACTTAGAATCTGTAAGCATGCTTTTTTTCTTTTAAATTGAGTGAAATATGTGTCAAATTTTGTATTAAAAATGGTCCACTTAAAGGTTTGCCCTTGTCCGCCATAATACTTCTGAGTTAGTGGGTTAAAAACAATTATTCTAAACCTATTATTAAATAATAATTCCTTTCCTTTTAAGAAATCAATAAATTTCTTAGTAAATGTAAACAAATAACTAAAATATTTTTCATCATTCCTGAGAGAATGGATATTAAAATTAAGATAAAATCCCACTATCATCACCCTTCATTTTCGATACACATTATATTGATTATCATAATAATAAACACGGAAGGGGACATTATTTTTTAATTTCTCTTCCTTTCCTCCAATACTTTTACAAAGTAACCCATCTTTAACATAATACCCTTTCTTTTGTAGCCAACCGCCTTCCTTTATGAAAGCATATCCTTTTCTTGGTCTCATATCTTTTTTGAATAATTCTATAGTGAGATCCATCTGGGTTTGACCTATATCACCGTGTCTTGTATCAAAATTTCTTCCTTTAAGTTCTAATAAATCATAATCCTTTAAATGTCTATTTGTATTATAGTGTCTCACTCTCTCAGCTAAACCATCGCAACAACTTATAGAATCATCGTTAATTCCGAGAAAAGTTCTTACTTTTGTTTCAGGGAATATTTCTGGATTTCGCACATATTTCCTCCTTTTTTTATTTAAATAGCGTCTAAAAACTTTTTTAACTCTTGCAGTATCTTTGTTTTTTGGCATGTTAAAAATCGAATATAATCTAATTTTTACATTATAGTACTAATTTGATAATACAATTTATTTATAAATTTTGCCGGAAGCAAAAACAAACATTACAAAATTTTTAAAAATTGCGGTACCAAGAATTTAACTTTTTTTTAATTTTTTATCTTGGTTCTGAAGAAATTATTTGTGCTGCTAAATTTTTTTTTTAATAGCCAAAAATACCAAGATTCAATCTACATCCGTAAAATCTAATCTTTTTTGGACTCTCTCAAAAGTTTTTAAAAAAGAATCGAGATCGATTCTTCTGTTAAGATAATAATCCGCATCTGTTCGAAAAGTTTTCATACTTATCAAATGATTACCTAAAATTGAATCAAGGTCATTAATTTTATCAATTAATTCTGTATTAAAATGTTCAGTGTCAATGTGAGAGAGTTTTTTTATTAATCTAATATGATGCAATATCCCATAATAGATTCGTCCAATAGCAGTTCTATTTCTAACTTCAAGACCATAATTATTGTCATTAATTATGACCTTCCCTAAAATAATAAATTCTTTTGGATCCAATATCATCCACTATATATTGATCTAAAAATAAAATATGTTCTTTTAAAAGTAGATATTAATGAAGGAAATTCTTGTTTGATTAAATCTTCTTGTTCTTCAATAAATTCTTCTAATAAATCTAAAATAAAATCAAAATCATCAACAGGAAATGCAATCTTTATTATAATTCTTTTTTTATCAGGATTCTCGATTTCAGCTTTATAATCGCAATTTCCGTGAATATGATCAAATTTATTTTTAATCAGGAAATGCAGGAAAAAACTTTTTAACCATTGAAAGTAATATGAGAATTCATAATTTTGGATTAAATATTCATTAAAATTTTTAGTTAAGGTCATATATTCAGCAAATTTATCTTCAATGTAGTTTTCCTTAAACTTTATAAAAAGAGATTTAGAATCGTAATTCTCCATAATATAATAAGTATCAAATATATCCTCTAATGGCTTTTTATTTTTTGACCAAAACTTATCTAATTGGATTCCTCTTGACAAATAACGCTCAAAACAGTTTTCAAGAGTGTACATTATCTCTTCAGATCTTAAATTGTACATTCTATTCAAATCTGTTTCAATTATAATATAATTACTAATCATATTTAATCAATTAAACGTCTTCTACTTATTAAACGAGCACGTTCTCTCTTCATCCATTCATACTGAATTCTTTCACCGTGATAAATAATGAATTTTAGCATTTCAAATATCTCGATTGATTTTTCGCTATTTAATTCACTTGGTACATCAGACATAAATTCAATTAATTTAAATGTTTTTGATTTTAATTCCTCAACAAATATAACATCTGATTTGTCAATATCTTCTTTAACTCTTAATAAAGAATTCCGATAAATATCAGAAAGTTCAGAAGAAAGTAAAACTAACACATCATTTTCAATTTCAATTCCATAATGACTTAAATCCAGAAAATATTCACCAGCTATCGGATATTCCTCTTTTTTAATAAAGTAAATAATTTTTCTTGATACATTTTCAATGTATACGTCTTTCATCTTTCCCATCAATTTATTTTATTTAATAATTATTAAAAGTCATTTTTTTTTGTTGCATGTCATTATGATTTTGCAAAATTAAAAAAGTATCTTATTTTGTCGGTTATAA
Source organism: Promethearchaeota archaeon (assembly GCA_019057975.1). The sequence continues at coordinate 4,983 of JAHLWJ010000137.1, forward strand.
TTTCAAACAACATCCTATTTAAGCATTGTATGATTGAAGAAATATCTAATTAAATAAACAGAATTTAGATTAAAACTCATTTTTTTTCGATTTTCTCAGGAGAACCAGTTTTTTGACAATCTTCTTTTAAAAATTTAATTTTGCAGTATGTTCTAAACACAACAAAACTTAAAATTCCAAAAATTAATAAAAATTTAGCATATATTTTAATATTTTAATTTGCATTTACATTATAAGTGTCTATTATGGGTAAAATAGAAAAAAAGCAAGTAAAATTTAAGTTAGATGAGATTCCTGTTAATGGATGTCTTATAAAGGAGGATTACTTTATTTGTAAAGGTGAGAATGGAGATATCAGAGTAGGAAAGGTTGAAGGTCCATTAAAGACCTCTTAAATAAAAAAAAGTGCCAAATCTGAAAATTAAACCTTTCTTTAGATTTCATTCTATTATGTGATGTAGAAATGGATTATAACTTACTTTTCTCTATTTTTGCAATATGTCTTAGCATATTCAATACTATTTGGCTTATAATTTATTTTCTATTATCAAAAGCCCCAATTTTAGAATATTTTCTTCTGGAAAGTAAAAGACCTAATGAAGTAGGATTTTATCTTAGAAATACTGGAATATTAAAAGGAAGGCTTAAGGAATTAACTTTTTTCGATCCTATTAATGAAAAAGAGGTTAGCTTATCATTCGGTATGGAACAGCGAATATTATACCCACAACAAAGAACTCATCGAGATTTTTATTTTAAATATGATTTTATATGTAAGCAAAAAGAGAGTAAATATATTGAACTTTCTTTTAAAGCAACACTCATATTAAAAATTTTATGTTTTTCAAAAAAATATATTTTTCCAAGAATCATTACTGTAGAATGTAAAAAATCTAAATTGCATAACTATGCATTTTTTTCTACTTGATAACATCTTGATCTCAGGATGGCCACTTTTTTTTAATTTTTTATCCTGGGTCCTGAAGAAATTTTGAAAATTAGTTATTAATCAAATAATACATAAAATTCTCTTCCTTAAATATCCAAGAGAATTATTATAATAGAGGTAAACAGAAATGTGCACAAATAAGGATGAAAAGGCTCATGAAGAACAAGTAAGTTTTATTATGTGTAACCAACATGACAAAATCAAAAATATTACCACTAAAGAGGAAATGAAATCTCGTTTATTATGGTTGTTGGATCATATGGGAAGCGATACCCTTCATTTAGATGAATTATGGGCATATGCGCCTGGAAGTAAAGGCAATATATTTTGGTGCTCAAAAAAAAATTTAATTCATTTGTGGAATCTCTCTGAACTGGGATATAATTCTCTATTGGAATTATCAAAAGAGAAGAAAATCATTATACAAAGTACAAATGATCCCATTTATCTTTTAACTCTACCAATAAGACCCGCATATCCTCTTGCCAAGAGAGATATTGCTTATAAAACGCCCCATATTTTCCCAGGAATTATTAAGAAAAGGTCAAAAGCAATTATTTAAACCTGAATTTACCAAAAATTCACCCGGTGTAAAAATTTTGATCTCAAGATGGCCATATTTTTTTAACATTTTTTATGATAATATTTAAAAAACTATTTTCTAATATATGATCTAATAAACTTTAAAGATAATTGTATATTTTATTATTGCAAATAAATGTTACAATTATTTGAAAAGAATCTGAAAAAAATGTCAATTAGAATAGAAAGTAGTTTTAAAATCCCAAAAGATATAATGATTGATGAGGATTTCTCAAAATTGTCTCGACAAAATAAGCGCTTTTATTTAGAAAATCTTATCATGACAATCTTAAGGATGAATAGAAAAAGAGAAACTGGAGTGACTTTAAGGGATCTTAATTCAATAATAAATTTTGTTTCAGACAGAACAATTAATACCTATATCGTTCATTTAAATGACATTGGTGAAATTTATAGTTTAAGAGGTAAGCCAATGAGATATTTTATTAATGGGAGAGTATCTCATGAAATCCCTGGAGGATCTTTTGAATTATCAAAAAACAGATTATATGAATTTAAATTAATAGCCAATAACCTAAGCGAATTGCTATCACCTTTTATAATTATAGAAGAATTTAAACGAGATGAGTTTGATAAAATGGAAAAAAAAGGAAGTATAATGATTAAAGGTGAAGATTTTGATGATTTTATCAATTATCTTCAGACATTTAAACCAACGATTAACGAATATCTAAAGAATTTTAAAGAAAAGGTTAATGAGGTACTTGATTAAAATGTCATTTCAGTTAATTCAAACAATAAGTAAGGATGGTCGCGTTAGTATAGATGAATTTGAGATAAATAATAAACTCTTTATTACTCCAAATGCGTTTCTTGGAATTAAGTCTAACGCTAATAGAAGAATAGATATTGATATGAATATTGTAAAAAAATTATTTTATACTATTGAAAATTCGGATAGTTTTATCGGGGTCTATTTTCCATTAGAATCTTGGTTAACAATAAGAAGAAAACTGGATTCTGAACAACGAATATTACTGATGGATGATCCTATTAATGAAAAAATTCTTTTAGTTCCTACTATTGAAGCTTTATATTACGGTCCTGATAATCGTATGTCAAAACAATTAAATCTATTAAATATTAATTATCCAAGTATTTCAGATTATTACAGAAAATATCGAGAATCCTTAGAAGGTAAAAAGTCATCTATTCAGAAATATCATAAATGGCTTCCGAATATCGATAGAAATTTGAGAAACTATGTGTTTGATTTTCTGAGATTTCAACATAATGAAAAAGTATTAATTTTAATACCACCAACACCACCTATTTTTAATTTAGAGAATGATTTAGATTATGCCGAAAAAACATTTCAAATTGGTAAAGCCTTCTTAAGTGCTACTTATGATGAAGAGGGACATAAGGGCGATTTAGAACCAATTTGTCTATTTATTCCTTTATCAATTAATTCATTTAATACTTTAGAAGATTCAAGGCGCGGAACCGAAAAACTTGAAAGAATGTTAAATAATTTAAATCCGGATATTGTTTTAATCAAAATATTTGATGAGACACTAAAACACTATAATATTAAGGAAAAGCTAAAAGGATTAGAATATCTTTGTAGGACAATTATTAAATACTGCAAAAAGAACAAGAGATTATCTGGAATTATAGATTCAAAGGATTATGGGCGGATTTTATTAAATAAGGGTATAAATTTTGTAGGCATCCCCGTAAATAGAAAGTCTTTAGCTGTTTCTTTGGGAGGATCAAAATCAGGACCACCGCCAAGAAATGAATGGAAATTAATTGATCCTGAAACCAGAGATGATATTCCTTTTTCTAATTATCAAAGCAAAGTAGAAAGTGGACACAGTAAAAGGGGTTTTAGTGGTTATTCTAAACCCTTACCACATCTTAGAGAATTAATGGTTTATTATAATCAAGATAACATCCAAAACCTTACAAGAATGGAACAAATTGAATTCTCAAAACTTTCACCATTAGTAATTCTCTCGAATGATATTGCTGAATTGAAAAAGGCAATTATCGAAAAAAATGTTAGAACAATTATTTCAAGATTTAGTCGAAACGCAAGTGATTATGCTATAAAAGTAAGAACTTTGTTAAATGAATTATAATTTTTTTTTACCTTGAGCTTGACGAACTTTTTTTGTTTGAAATAAATATTTAAGGAGTTTCTTTGTTACAGTAAATAATGTTTTGGCAAAAACCAAGAATAAAAAAATTCTCAAGAAAAGATGATCTTCATAGTTTATCCTTTCAATGCTCAGTAAAAGATATAGAAATATTTTTTATTGATAAGTCAGAAAAATTTATTGAGGAAAAATATTGCCAATTGTATTATATTTACGATAAAAAGCTTTCTATTGTAATAGGATTTTTCACACTTTCAATGGGTTCAATAAAATATGAAAAAGATATAGCTCTTGAGAAATTAACGCAAAATATTCCAGGTGTTTTAATTGGTCAATTGGGCATTCATAAATCTTATGAAGGAGTAGGGTGGGGGTCAAATTTAATAAGGGCTATAATCTTAATTGTTCAGAAACTTTCAGAGAGAATTGGGTGTAGAATTCTTATTGTCGATGCAAATACTACAATCCAATCTCTCTCATTTTATAAAAAGAGGGGTTTCGATTTTGTAGATGAGATTTTAGGTAATAAAATTCTAAATAAATTGTGGAAAAGAGAGAAGCCTTCATATCAAACGGTTAAGATGTATCTTGATTTGAAAAAAATAAGAAAGTAAAATATTATCGAATTTTATTTTTTATTTTAAGATTTCTTTTTGAATAGAATTTTGCTAAATTCTTATCATATTTTACATGATTAAGATTATATAGAAAGAGTCTAAACCCTTCTTCTGATTCAAAATAGTTATCGTTGTCTTTAGTTATTATATGAAAGTTTTCGGGTTCCTCTACTTCTTCATAAATTGTGATCTCATTAAAATCAACTTTAGTTTGACAAAATTCTGCAAAATTACGCATATTAAATTTCGGCATAATTAAAATATTCTTCAAATTAAGAGCAATATATCTTTTAGTAACAAAATCAAGTCTTAACCTAATTTTATTTACAATATTAGGCATAGCTAAAAAATAGTTATAGAAATAAATTTTATGAGCAAATTTATTCTGATATTTTTTAAGATATAGTATTTCAAGAAATCTTAGATAAATTTGATGGTATAACTTTTTATTTTTTTTTATTTGATTGAATATCTTATTAGTTATAATTATGCGATCCTCATAAAACTTAATTAAATTATTGATTCTATATTTAGACACTATCCAATAATTACTTGGTCTTCTAAGAAGAATCTCTTTATTTCGATAAACCTTTTGGTAATGTGGATTAGATAAATATTTAATCACTCTTTTTTTTTCATTATAAGAGAGATTTCTGCTACTATCTTTCCAATGACATTTATTAGAATCGTAATGAAATTGATAAGGGCTTTCGAGAGTCGTGATTATCACCTATTCAACGAATTCATTAATTTTTTTTTGTTTGAATTTTTTTTTAGAACGGATCAAATACATATCTTTTTCTATTTGATTTTTAATAGTTTTATTCCAATTAAATAACCAAATTATATCGTCGTGAGTAAAATCAGACTTATCTAAAAAATTTAAAGGTTGTTCAATAAAATTCATTACTTTATCAATCGTTCTATTTTCAAAATCCTCTGGTAAGATGTATTCATCGAGAATCATACTATAATCTATAACTATATCTTTCATAATTGAGGCTATAAAGATTAAATTATCCTCTTTTAGAATAATAGCGTAATGAATTAAATCAATTAATGTGTTTGCAATAAATTCTAAATCTTTTTCATCGATACCTTCTTTAATCCTTTTGATCACATTTTCAATATAAAGATTCATAATACTCATTTTAATTATAGAATTTTATGCCTATATTTTTTTACATTTTTTATAATAATATTTATTAAAGATTTGCCTTGACTTAATAAATATTGTTCTATTTTTACTTCCAATCACCCCTCTCTGTCTCCATAGAATGCCATTCCATAGTGCCGATTTTCTAATTTAGTAAAAGGTTAAATTACGACAAAATATTATATAGTGATGACCGTGATATTAATGTTCGGGGCTTTTGTGTGTAAAGTTTGAACACACAAAACTTTCATAAATCAGAAAATTATTACTCTAAAAATATCATGAAATTAAAATTTTGCACCTGATGAATTTTAGGAGTATAAAAAAAGCGAGAGACTTTTAAAATTGAGAGGATCTTAAATATATTAACATATAAAACTATGATAATAAAATCTCTTATTTCCTTAACGAATTCCAAAATCTTTACAAAATTTTGATTTTACAGAAATATTTTGATCTTAAAAGAAATTAAAGATTTGCACTTTTCATCTTTTACAAAAATGTTAAGGGAAAATCTATTTCATGAAAAAGATTGGATTTCTCATGAAAAAAAGAATTGAAAGATTAATTTCACGAATGTTTTGACATACACTAATAATATTTAGAATTAC
>JAHLWJ010000643.1 GCA_019057975.1 Promethearchaeota archaeon
AAAAATATCTAAAATAGTATTTTAAAGAAAGAACTTATTAAAGTAATGAATCTATTAAAAGTGGATGAATACAAATACAAAAAAAGGATATATAAAAGAAGTGACTATCTCAGAAATTAAAGCAAAATCGATATTACTAAAGCACAAAAAAATTGACTCTTGGTTTATATCTCATTACGGGATGAATACAATTTTCCGGTACATATACTTACAAAATCAACCATTGTCAAAAGAGACTTTGATATCATTAAAAAAATCAATGAAAAGAATAGAGCTATTGTAAGTTTCAGTTTTTCATCAGCAGATGACAAAATAAGTGCTATCTTCGAACCAGGTGTTCCACCTTCAAGTGAGAGACTAGAAACAATATCCTTTTTTAAAAATAATGGTATTGCTTGTGGTATTTTTTTACTTCCTGTTATCCCTTTTATAACTGATACACCGGAGTTGATGGAAGAATCTATTAGAAAAGCAAGCGAGGTAGGTGTGGACTTTATTATTTTTGGAGGGATGACATTAAAAGATGGAAGACAGAAAAAATACTTTTACGATGTACTTAAAAAAAATTATCCAGGACTCATTGAAAAATATCAGAATATTTATACGGGGAATAAGTGGGGTGAAGCAACAAAGGAGTATTATTATAAAATTAATCTACTATTTAATAGTATTGTTAAAAAATATAAGATACCCAAGCGTATCCCACCATATCTATTTAAAGATATATTAAGTGAAAACGATTTAGTGATTGTTATATTAGAACATATTGATTATCTTCTAAAATTGGAAGGGAGAAGATCACCATTTAGTTATGCTGCTTATTCAATCTCACAATTAAAAGAGCCTTTATCTAATATGAAAGCCGAATTACAAAAATTAAAGGGAGTTGGCAAGACAACTGAAGCTATTATAAAAGAAATACTTGAAACAGGTAGTTCATCTTATTATGAAAAATTAATGATGGGATAATAGAAGAATAATATCAGTTAATATAATAATGAAATTTATCTATTAGATCCGAAATGAGTATCTGAATATAAATTGAAACAATAGGTAATAAAAGTTTCACTAATTTTACATTTTCCAATAGGGAAACAAAATAAATTTAAACAAGAAACATTTGATTCTTTAAGAGATTATATTAACTGTCTTATATCATATTGTAAAATGGGATTGGAAAAATTTAATAGATTATTTAAGCTATCTTATTATTCTATTAGCTTTGTAGTTACCTTATTGTCAACTTATTGTCAACCATTAGTTAATTTTATTGTCAACTACATGACTTATTATTGATCGTATGATAGGGTTCAAATTTTCAACTTTTATAACAATATCAGGGTGTAGTTTTTGAAATACCCTAAACACCTCATCAGCGAATCCTTGGCCAATTGATTTAACCCCTTTAAAATCTAATATAATTTCCTTAAATTTATCGAGTCCAAATATTAATCTTCTTGCCTCAGACCTTGAAATATAATCTTTATGAAAAAGTTTTATAAATATTTTTGTCCTTTCAAAACGGTAATCGAATTCTTCAGGTGAATACTGATTAAAAATTTCTTTAAGATCCCTTTTAGAAGTTTTACTGATACCGAATTTTACTTCTGTGCCCTTTATATATTTTTTCTCTTCAACAAATATATCTTTCTTTATATTATCAAAAATAAGATTTATTTTATGAGACCTAAAGGAGACTTTGTCTCCTGATTTTGAAGTAAAAAAAACCCCTTCACCAGTGTGTTTCTCTCTCATTGTAGTGGTTTTTCCTTTAATTAGTTCTTGAATGGCAGAGGTTTCATCAGGCAGATTGAATTTAGAATAGATGGAATAAAAAATACCAATTCCGTAATCTCTTATTATAAAATTATACATATATTGGTCTAGAATAACTTCAATCCAGCAATTTTTTGACTGTGAGTGTTCTATAGCATTATTCAGAATTTCTGTAAAAGTATAATTGACTATATCAAAAGCTTTTTTTCTAAGATTCTTTCTTAAATTCAAACGTAATTCTACTTCTTTAAACACTTTATCTTCTTCCAAATCCAGTAAATCATATCTTTTATTCATTCGCTGTGGTGGCTTAATCCTGTGGGCAATTTTATATACTGCACCCTTTGTATGTCCTTCTTTAACCACTTTACCTTTTTGAATTAGTACCTTCAGATGTTTATTTACTGCCTGTCTTGAAATAGCAAGTAATTCAGCTATTTCTTTTCCCGAAGCAGATTTTTTATGCTTTAAATATTTTAGTATTTTATCTTTTGTGTCCATATAATTATTATACATATTGTCAACATATTGTCAACCATTAGTTAATTTTATTGTCAACCCAATAAGTTAAAAACGACATTAAAATTTATAATAAATATAAATGTGTGATTTTATCTGAAAACTATTCAAATTTAAATATTTAGTAAAACAAACCACTGCAAACGTGATTCCTAATTTATAATTGCTAGTAATATCCTTTGGTTATCTTTACATGAGTAGTCACTCTCGCATAAATATGAAAGTTAGCGTGGTAGACAAGCTCGAAATAAACTGCACAATTTCTCTAAGGATAAACTCTATAATCCTACTTAGATTATGTTTCAAAAACTAACTCAGGATAAGCTTTGTTATACTACTTCTTTTGTATTCCAGAGCATATTCT
>JAHLWJ010000644.1 GCA_019057975.1 Promethearchaeota archaeon
ATAATATGAAAGAAAAAGAGATAGATAATAAGGAAAAAAATATAAAAAAAGTAAGGACTCATCTTTTAATTTCAGGTAGAGTACAGGGGGTGGCTTTCCGTTATTATACCCAGGATATTGCCCAAAGCTTGGGAGTAAAGGGATGGGTTAGGAATTGTTGGGATGGTAAGGTAGAAATAGTTATGGAAGGAGAAGAAGACAAAGTAAAAGAATTAATAGGCTGGTGCCACCAGGGACCGGGGAGTGCAGTTGTAGAAAAAATAGAAATAGAATGGGAAAAATACAGAGGAGAATTCAATTCTTTCGGTATCAGAGGACAGTAAAAACTTCCAATTAAATAATGAAAAATAGAGGATTTACTTTAATAATCATGAATTATATTAGGGAAAAAATTGTAAAGATAGAATTAAATTAAGAATGAAGTGAAAGAATTAAAAGTAAGCGGAACTAAAAATATTTTTCTTTCCATTGATTTTTATATTATAATTTATTAAGGTGCCATGAGTAGGAATAAATTTTTAAATTTATTGTGAAAGGGGGAAAATAAAATGTGGGTTATTTTAGGAGGAGTAGCAGCTGTAATTTTAGGGATATTAGGTTTAATTAACTGGTGGCTATTATTTCTAAAAGCTTTAGCAGCCTTAGTGCCTTTTATTTTATTAATTGGTGGAATATTTGCAATAATAATAGGCATAAGCTCTATTAAAGAGAGAGCAGTAGAGGAAAGAGAAGAAGCCAATGAGCAATCTACAGAAAGCGATAAATCCTAACCTTAGGCAATATAAATGATTTCTAAATATATATATAAAATTGCAAAGGATTTTAAAAAGTGAGTAAAGATTTTAAACCTAAAGTGAAAAAACCGAAGTTTAAAGAAGATTTAGAAATTACTGTAACTATATTAATAATGATATCGGTTTTTTATGGGCTAACTTATTTTGGGGTTGATAAAATATTGAGTACGGCAATTGTAGCCTTATTGGGTATTTTTATGGAGGTAGCCAGACAAGTTTTTTCTCAGGCTATATTTATTATCCAATCAATTCCCTACATAGGGCCGATTATAGCAAAAGTAATAGTTTGGCCCTTCTTTATTGCTATAAATGGGATAGCCTATCTGGTGACTTTAACCTTTATCAGGATTAGAGGAGTTAAAGAAGTAGCTAACGCTAAGCTTTTGACTACTGTTTTTCTTATTGGAATATTATTAGGATTTATTTTAGGTCGGATTGTTAAAATTATATAACTGCTTAACTGGTTAGTTGGTTACTTGGTTAGCTAGTTATACAAGTAGCCGTTAGTATTTAGTGAATAATGTTAGTTAATTTTTAAAAGTTGACAAAATTACTCATATATAATATAATTTTTTCATGCCGTTATTTGGGAAACCAGAAAAGGCGTAAAAGGAGGAAAATGGTTTTATGAAAAGGATTTATATGGATCATGCAGCAACTACCTCTACAGATGTAGAAGTAGTTAAGGCAATGGAACCCTATTTCTCTTTAAAATATGGGAATCCTAATAGTATTCATTCCTTTGGACAGGAAGCAAGAGAAGCAGTAGAAGAAGCGAGAGAAAAGATAGCTCATTTAATCGGGGCAAATTCTTCAGAAATTGTTTTTACCGCCGGGGGAACAGAAGCAGACAATTATGCTATAAAAGGGATAGCCTGGGCTAACCAGAAAAAAGGGAATCATATTATTACTTCGAAGATAGAGCACCATGCTGTACTGCATTCCTGTCAGTTTTTAGAGAAACAAGGGTTTAAGGTTACTTATTTACCGGTTGATAAATATGGTCTGATAGACCCTGAAGATGTGAAAAAGGCGATTACCGATAAGACGATACTGGTAACCATTATGCATGCTAATAACGAGATTGGCACTATTGAGCCGATTAAAGAAATCAGTAAAGTAGTAAAAAAAGCAGGAGTATATTTTCACACTGATTCGGTCCAAACTACCGGGCATATTCCTATAGATGTCAATGATTTAGGAGTAGATATGTTATCAATGTCCGGACATAAATTTTACGGTCCTAATGGTGTAGGGGCGTTGTACTTGAGAAAAGGAACAAAGATAGTCACTTTAATTGACGGCGGTGCTCAGGAAAAAAACAGAAGAGCCGGTACAGAGAATGTAGCGGGGATAGTAGGTATGGGCAAAGCTGCTGAGCTGGCAAAAGAAAGGTTAACTCTAGGCAAAGAGAAGGAGATTGTAAGATTAAGAGATAAATTGATTCAAGGGATTATGGACAAAATAGAAAATGTTCGTTTAAATGGCCATCCTACAAAAAGGCTGCCAGGAAATGCTAACTTTTGCTTTGAATTTATTGAAGGCGAGTCGATGTTGTTAAGTTTGGATATGGAAGGTGTTGCTGCTTCCAGTGGTTCGGCCTGTACTTCTGGTTCTTTAACAGCATCACATGTATTATTGACTATCGGGCTCCCTCCGGAGATAGCCCATGGTTCTTTAAGATTAACTTTGGGGAAAGATAATACAGAGAAAGAAATAGATTATGTGATAGATATTTTGCCGGGAATTATTGAAAAATTAAGAGCCCTCTCTCCTTTTAAGGAGAATTGGGAGGGACTGAAATAGCCGTTAGTGAATAGTGAATAGTCGTTAGTAGGACAGGCGTCTCGCCTGTCTATTAGTA
>JAHLWJ010000138.1 GCA_019057975.1 Promethearchaeota archaeon
ATATATTAGGTTCTATTAATAAGATAAAACGAAAAGAAAAAAAACAATATGGCGACATTTTATCGCATTCCAGTAATTCACTCTATTATCTTTCTCGCAGTGCTTATTCTATAATTATTAATGACAATTATCTATGGACAAATTGTTTTTCTATGCTTTTTGGTAATGCCTATAGATCTTTTATTAAAGAAACGTTAGAGAATTTAGCTAATTTAGGTCACTTAGATAAGCATAGTAGAGATGAAGAGGAAATAGGTAAAATTTCCATAATTATCCTACAAAACTTATCTAAATCGAAAGAGGTTATCGAAAAAATAAATAGATCATACCTGAATTTATTTAAACTTAAAGCTATAATAATTAAAGATTTTGAAATAATTCCCCGATTCAATTCACAGGAAAAAATTGATAAAATACAACCAATTTCAGTTAAAGATATCAAACTTGATTTGTTGATAGATTCTTTAACGAAAAAAAACGAGAACTATGAAAACGTTTTTAAAAAATTATTCCGAATATCTAATATTACCCAAGTTCAGGATACCTACTCAATTCCATATCGTAAATTTATAGGTTCGATTATATATCTTCTTCATAATAAAACCGTTCAAATTGAGGATTATTATGGTTCATGTATATTGTTTAAAAGGTACTAAGTACTTACCTAAAAATTTTAGGTAAGTTGCTGCAAAATGTTAGTTAAAATCTCATTGCCAATATGAACCAATTTTTTATTTCGTTCTCCTTGAGACCCCATTAGTTCAGGCTTATCACCATGAAATAAATTGCATCTAATCTGGTAAAGTATCCTCATTATTGCATCCAATTTATGAAAATTATTATTCCCATCTTGCTTACAATAATCTTTTTTTTTGCAATGAGAGCATATATTAGAATTAAGTTGAAATTCCTTTCTCAAATAGAGGGTTGCTAATCTCACATACTTATTGGGTTGTGCATCGTTTCTCCCGTCCCCTACACATTCAAGAGCCACTATTTTTTTCGATAAAGATTCTATATTATCATTCCATAGATTTCCAAATTTTTTTCCAAAATCTATAACTCGACATACCTCCTTTTCGTTTCTACTGCATGCATTATATAAAGGGTTAATAAGACTCCATTGTAAAAAAAAACCATAATAATAGTTTGGATATGCTTTCTTGTATTTAATATAGTGATTAATTACTTCTAATGCTTCTTCTCCTTCATCACGATTTAAGAAAATTACTCTTCTTGACATAAAACTGCTTCTTAGGTTAATATTTGTATTAAATAATTCTCATTCTAATGATAAATTATGTCTTTGGATTTTAATACTTATTATATATATAAAATTAATATAAAATAAATTATTATCAAATAAAGGTTCGTGATGATCTACATCATCATTCCAATAATTAAATTTCTCGGATAAAAATATCTTATTTTATTGATCTTTTCTATCATATGTGAACACTTTGCATTTTTACCATAATAATATTTTTTTTATTTAAGTTAGCTATAGAATTCAGTAAATATAAATCGAGTCTAGATTTAGGTTTATTAGTTCATTTATTTATCTCCTTTCGAAATATCTTTTTCAATAAATCATCTGAAATCTTTAATGAGATACTCCAATTAATAAATATAATTATCTTCCAAATAACGTCGATATGTGTAATCAATTAAGTTAAATATTTTTAAATTGCATAAAAAATATATATGTTATTAACAATTTTGTGATTGTGATAATAGTTTTTTACAAATTAATCAATAGATTCAGGGATATTATATGAATAGATATATCTGCCCATGGTCTCCAAATGCAACTTGTAATACAAAACTTTTTAGCGATCATAATAGTGCATTTATTATAGGTTCGAATGCTGATGATAGGAGAGAATATATTGAAATAATAAAGAATGCTTTAAAAGAATTTAACTTGGAACCTAATTTTGCATTAGATTTAAATCAATATAATGGAAAACATGCATTTTGTACTAATATATGCAGTCAAATTAGAAAATCAAGAGTTATTGTTGTTGATCTATCGGGACATTTTAGATGTGTTTGTGATAAATGTCAAAAGACAGAAAATCAATTAAGTGTTAATATATACTGGGAATATGGGTATGCAGCCGCTTTAGAGAAAGACCCAATTATATTGTGTGATGAAAATCAAACATTACCCTTTGATATAGCAGACAAACATGCTGAATTTTACAACAAGGCAAATTTGAAGGAAAAATTAAGAACTTTAATAAAATACAAATTAGATACACCAATACCAAGAAAGAAATTTCAAGTCCTAACCAAAGTCATTCCTAATAATTATCAGAAGATAATCGATACAAACAAACAAGAACTTTATGAAAAGACCAAAGATAACGATCTAAAGGTAATTTTCAGTTTCTTTCCGTGGGAATTTTATAAGGATCTCTTTCCATTGGATAATCATATGAAAGTTTTTCTTGAAAGAAAAATACCTCTGGAAGTCAAGCGTGAATATCCAATATTTCGAGATTTTAAACAGTTTGAAATAACCCAAGATTATTTCATATCTACTTCTGATTTTAAATGGATAGGGAATAATCTTTTAATATCGAGTAATGGCATTATAATATATGAAATTTGTGTAAATGGAAATGAAGCTCAATTTTATGGATATAAATATAAGCACTTTCCTATCAAGGAAATTTTGAATAATTTCTTAGGTTTTCTTGGTTATATTCATGGTATTTATGAATATGTTAGTTTTGAGGATTTTTTAATAATATCATTAGAGATAGAGAATATTTCTGATTATTATTTGTTTAAAGAATTAAAATATGAACCCGCTATGAGTCCAGAAATCGCTAAGTTCAAACAACCGAACATAAAAAAAATCATGAAATCTTATAGAATTCAAGAATTGAACAAACCCGATCAGAAATTAAGAATCGCTAGAGATCTATTTAATCCAGTTTTAAGAGCTTTTGGAAGGATCAATCTGCCAGTATATGATGATTTTATAGAGTATTATAATAGAATAAATTAATTATATTTCTTTTTAGATTTAGGACCTCTGATCATGTTTATTATACTAAAGATTTTATATTTTAATTAAAACAAAAATATGAGAATTCGTTTTAAAATGAAAGCACATAATTATCTTTTTAGAATTTCATGCTTGGAATTATATTATCCCATTATCATTAATAATGATATTTGCATTATTCCTAACTCTGATAACATGGGAGATGAAATTGACCCCAATCTAACTTATATTGACTTTAATTCTGACTCTTTTTCTTATTTATTAATACAGAGTGAAATTCCAATAAACAGAGAAGAATTAGAGAATCTTGCAAAGAAAGCAATCTCGATGTTTATAATCCTTATTTTAAATCCTTTATATTTAGAAGAGTTTTATCATTTTAAGCATGAGTAAGGTAATTTTTCGCTTGTTGAGGCCTCAATTAAACCATTTGAAGAACCGGATTTAAAAAAAAAGAGGAATTATCTTCACGGGAGGTTGGGAGTTTACCCCTTTAATAAAATAGCAGGGAATTTATTTAAAAAAATATCAGAAAATCCCATATCCGATTCATTATATTCAATTATAATGGAATACATCGCATCCTATAAAGAACCATTGATCGAAATAAGCGGTACGATTGCGTGGAATGTATTAGAACACATTGCCTCAAGATATTGGGACAGAAAAGATAAAAAAAAATTGTACATCATCAGGGAAGAAAAGCTTAACGATTATATCGAATTTTTAGACACTAATGCAAATCAATTTATTGAAGATAATATCGATAAGGAAGATGATGTCATACTTGATCTTCCTGATTATAAGGAAAATTATAAAAATTTTTTGAAGAGAACAATTACCAGAGATATTATTAGATTTTCTCCAGTAAAATTCCGTATATATAGGATGTTTGAGGAAGAAAAGATCCCTTATAAGTCTAATAAAGAATTGATAAAAGACATGTATAACATCCGAATTGATAGGTATCATTACAGTCTTAATATAGTAGAGATTCAACAAAAAAGAGGAATAAATCCCATTGATGTTATAGTGAAGTTCAGACCGTTTCTGTATCGTAAGATCTTAGAGTTTTTAGGATTTATTGATGAATTTTTCTTTTCTGATTTGGGGCATTTAATTAACAAAGAAGAGCTCTTAGAGATTCCAAATATATTGGAGTGGAAACCAGACATTCCTACTAAATTGGATAAATTTAAATTAACTCAAAAAATAAAGTCATTAAATATGGATGGTTAACTATAATTACTAAAGATTGTAGTTTTAAATGGTGAATCATTTGGCAAAGAAGAAACCTAAAGGATGGCAAGCTTACGAGAAGAAAACCGCCGAAGACCATAGAGGAAAACATGTAGGAGGTCCCGGTAAAGAAGACTACAAGAGGGGGAAGATAAAAGGAGAAGTTAAATTCAGAAAAAACAAAGTAACGAAGCCTGACCTCCAAGAATTGTTTAAAAAAGGTATATCTGAAGTAGAAAGCGTAGCTGGATTCACGAAACCTGCCATCGAATATAAGGAGAGATACCATAAGAAAAAGAAATTGTTTCAGCAAGGGAAAGAAGTCAAGTAAGAAGAAAATATAAATTTTGATGATATTTTTCGTACTTTTATGTCAGCATTTAAAACATTTAGTACTGAGATCTTTTCAAAATCTATTCCTCAATAAAATAAATGAGAATTAAATCTTCATAATTCAAAAAAGATTCAATATCCATAGGTTTATTCAAAAAATCTATGATCTGTAACAACACTCAAAAAAAATAATTAATTAAATGAAGGAGGATAGGATGTTATCTAAAAATGTAGAAATAATCAAAAAAGCGATGGATGAGAGAAGATCTATAAGCGTTTATTATGGTAGATATTTCCGAAAACTTTCTCCCTACGAACTGGGCACAAAAATAGGAATATATCAATGTCTTTTTTATCAATATGGGGGTAAAAGTAGTAAAAGTATCATTAATGGTAAAAGCAGGAGTAATTGGAGATGTTTAAAATTAAATAAGTTAGATCAAATCCAAATTTTGGATGAGCCACTCCATAAACCAGATATAATCACTCATAAAAGACCAAATTATTGTGTTGATTATATAATTAAACAAATAAATATAGAATAAGATAAAGATTCATACTCAAATAAAAATCTTATAAAACTAAAAAATAAATAGCACTAATATGATTGACAAAGAATTAAGAGATAAAGTCAAAAGGATTTTCTTAGGTTTGGAGGTTTTCAAACCTGAAAGTTTAAAAAATAGAGATAATAAAGTTATTAGAAATATTTTAGTTAAGATGTATGATCCCCCCGCTTATATTGTAAAAAATATAATGATTAATATTTTAAATTTACCTAATTTTGGAAGAGAAGATAAAGTCTTATAGCATACTTATTTCAAATTTCGTAATCATTATTTTAAGATTAGGGATTATAAGTTTGGGACGTGGACTTTAGAAGGTTTAATAGATAATGAAGATATAATTAAGGAGCCTTTAAAAATTGGAGATATAATACATTATAGGTTACAAATTAAAGAAGATTCAAACATCTATAAAACTGCACTTATTTTAAAAAAGAAGATCAAAATAGCTTCAACATTATATAACAATTATTTTAAAAAAGAGATGTTGGATAAGAAAAAAATTGAAAATTATTATCTTCTCAGTTCATATAATAAATTGTTAAATATATATGAATTCTTTAAAAACAAATTGGAAAAGTCAATTAAGGATCTTGAAAAATTTAAAGAGAAAAGAAAAAATGAAGAATTTAAAGGTAGTTTTAGGATATTTGTTGAGAAGGAAATAGAGGTAATGGGTATAAAAAGCAAGGTTCTAATTATAGAAGAATCAAATGAAAAGATTATGCTTAGAAGAGCTAATTCAAATTATACATTCGCCCTAATCTCCATATTTTTCTCTCTTTTGGAATTTATTTTAGAATCGTTCTATTTATTTGGTCCAAGACCAAAAGAATTTATTAATTTTAAAAAAGAAAGATGGTATGATAAATTTAAGATTGTATTCCCAATAAATACAAATAAAAAGCTTAAAAAAATCTATGATAATCTATGACAAATAAAAAAACAATATAGAAATCCCCTTATCCATGGACTAACAGGAGATATTAATTTACTAATTCCACTTCCTGGAACAGGTCTTGTTCCATTATCCTACGAATATTTAACAGATAATGTGGCATTTGGACTTACTGAAATTTCATTAAAAAGTTGTTATAAAATTAAAGAAGAATTTGAATCTTTCTTGAATTTACTAAATAACAAGGAGCCTTATAAATATTATCTCCTTTATTTCGAATTTGAATTTCCAATACCGATAAATAAAAATGAAATCCTAAAGATTAAAAATCAAATGACGAGTTATGATGACTTCAAAGAAGAATTAATTGATCGTGTCAAATATGAAGATATGATTAGGAATCGAGAATTCTGAAAGTAAATTAAAATTTAAAACAATTATTTGATTTCACCAAAAGTTGACTTTTTTTGCTCTTCGGCGACGATTTGTTGCATTCTTCTAAAGAAGAAGCATTTGTTAAGGGTGATTTTGTTAGTACTGGATTTCTAAGTAGGGCGTTCTTTTTACACCAATATGTTAAATCTTATTAGTAAATTAAGACACTCTTTCAGATTTTTTATTTAAATACATATAGTTCTTTAATTAAGTAATTCTACTAAAAAAATTACGATCTTTAATAGTCATAGATTAACAGATTGTTAATCGAATTTTTAAAGGTTTATAGTTTGAATATAAAGGTAGGATAATTTTATTTATAATATTGGAAAAATTCTTAAACAAATAAGTAACGGCCCTAAGTGAAATATATCAAATAAAATAATTGATAAATAAAGTTTAAAAAAATGGTTTTAACTCTTGACGGAGCAAGCTAAGACTTTTAGAGAAATATACATTAAGTATCGGGATAAATTTAAAACGGAAATTAAGGGAGAATTCATTGACATTTTATTTAGCGAAGATATAAGTAAAAGAAAAGAATTAATTACAAAACACACAGTAGCCAACATCGAACCAGAACCATTGACTGAAGACATCATTATAGCTATGTTCGGAGAGTGTGGAATTGATCCACTTGATATTAAAAGGCAAAAGGTTCTTGATGGTGTCAATGATATATTTGAACGAGTCAGAAAAAAACCAGATTTTTATATATTAAACGCTGATCCCAACAAAAAGGGGATTCTATTTGAGATTGAGCATTTAAATAAGGGTCTCGAAAAGGAGGGTGATGGTGAAGGGATCGACCAAGCTTTAGAATGGTACAAACTCGATCCCAGCTTTGCATTTGAGTATGATTCCATAATTACTAACTTTCACGAATGGTTTTTTCTAACATATAACCGTGAAAAACGGAAATATGAAGTAATTCCAAAAAAACCTTGGGAAGTATTAGAAGATTTAACAAATATAAAATTCGGAAGAGGTAGAGAGTATTTATTAGAGCTTGAAGAACAAAAAAGAGACATAACTAATCAATTTTATAATAAATTCCAAGAAAGATTAAAAAAACTATTAGGTAAAACTTCAACTGTTCGTGTCGATATTAGAGTTCTTAATTTTAAAAAATCTGAAGATCAAACAACGGAAGAATATGAGAACGATCTAATAAGTTTCTATAGAATAATCTTCAGTAGGCTACTTTTCATCAAGATATTAATATCTTGGAAAATGCTTGAAATAGACCCACTTTCATTAATCTTAAAAAAGGAAATGATCTATTGGAATACTGAAATTCGAGCTCTATTTTTTGACATTTTTAATAAAAAACCAAAAAATCGACCAAAGTATGTTCCTGAAGAATTTAAAATTTTACCATACCTAAATGGAGGATTATTTCGTCCCAGTGGCATCGAAGTAGATAATGACGGAAACCTAAGAGATGTGCATTTGAATCCAGAAGCTATTAAAGATATATGGGACTTTTTGAAAAAATTTAAATTTATAAGGGAAGAAAATGGCATAGATATTGAAGATCATAATACCATTAATCCCGAAATTCTAGGATATATTTTTGAACGCTCTATAGGGGATGAGAGAAAAAAAACTGGCTCATTTTATACGCCAGAAGAATTAACTGATTATATGACGGAAAACACGATTTTTCCATATATCATCGGAAATATTAATAAAAAATTTTCCGACATCCTCCCAATCAAAAGAATTTCAGATATAGACTTCCTACTGAATAAGGCTGAAATTTATAACTATATTTTAAATGAATTAATCCAAGACATAAAGATATGTGATCCAGCTTGTGGCTCTGGAGCTTTTTTAAAGAAAGCCGCAGACAAATTATTATTTTTGTATAAAAAGTGTTATAGAGGGTGTGGGAGAGAATTACCCTTTAAAGTTAAAGATGACATTCAAAAGGATAGTCAAATGCCATTTGCTGATATTTATTCAATTAAAAAACATATTATTCAGAATAATATATATGGAGTTGACATAAACAAATCCGCAATAGAGATCTGCGAGCTTAGGTTATGGCTTTGGATTGTTAAGCCGCCAGAAGAATTAATTGGTTCAAAAGAATATTTGGAAATCCCGTCTTTGCCAAATATAGAATACAACATTAGATGTGGAAACAGCTTAATTGGATATTGCGAAATCGAAAGACTAAGCGAAATAGGATCTGATAAATTCCATAGAATTGACGATAAATTCCTAAGTAAGAAAGGTTCGGCAATAATAGACATTCTACACCAAAAACAAGAACTTATCTCGTGCTATTACCAAAAGGATGAAAAAATTGAAGAATCGAAAAAGAATGAAATTCGGAATGCTATCAATACAATTGTTGATGATTTTAAGGAACAGCTAAATTCTCTGTTAAAAAACGATTTTCAGAGCCTAAAATTAATAGTACCATTAGGACCGATATATATTTCTGAATACATCAATGATAAAAACTTTAGAAAGAAATTCCAAGATGTTCTTAGAGAATTAAATATAAATAATGAATTGACATATTTTAAAGTCAATTTTAAAACCCCCGTTGATATTGATTATGAAGCAATAAGAAGCGTAAAAGGTTTGACTTGTTCAGTGAATAAGCTTACCAATAAAGTTTCTTCTATTTATCCTACATCAAGTTTTAAGATTAAATATCATTCGGAATATGGTGAGAGTCCCTTTTCTAAGTTCCTCCTAAAACAAGTTTCAGATTGGAGTCAAGTCGATAATATTGAATTAAAGAAGCAAGTAGGTATAAAAGATATTTTATTGATCGATCCATTTTATTGGGTGATGGAGTTTCCAACTATCTTCAATAATGCATCTAAGAATAACAAAGGCTTTGATATTATCATTGGTAATCCTCCCTTTATCAGAGCAGATACTGAAGATGAATTTTTTTTACTTCAGAGGAATATTTTAATTCAATTGCCAGAATATGAAACTTTATGGGAGAAATGGGATATTTTTGTTGCATTTATTGAAAGATCAGTTAAAAAACTTTTAAAAGAAAATGGTAAATTTAATTTTGTTGTTTCAGATGCCATCTGCACCGTAAAATATTCTGAGAAGATAAGGGAATGGTTGCAAACTACTTATAAAATTCCTCTTTTGGATTATTTTGAAGGTTATGATGTTTTTAAAGGAGTAGGGATTAATCCAATATTACTTTTTATAAATAAGAATAATAACTTAACTGAAACTCGTAAGATTATTCATACCAATAATTTTCTTAACATCACAAAAGATTATATGATAAATCAAAGTATTGATTATTTATGGAAAAAAGAGATACCAGAAATTTTAAAATTCAAATTAGGTAAGAGGATTGAAAATTTAGGAAATATTTGCTATATTAGCTATGGTATTGCTCCAAATGCTGATGAACAGATCGCCAAAGGAGAATTTGTAAAGGGAGATTTGCTTTCAAATACCCCCTCTAAAATCCATAAAAAAAAATATATTGAAGGTAAAGATATTGATAAATTTAAAGTAAAGAGAATAAGGTATATTGAGTGGGATACTGAGAGATGTCCTAAAAAGATAAGAAGGAAAAAATTTAAAGAGTTATTTATTGGATTAAAAATAATACAGGGAAGGATGACAAGGGCATTTTTAGACAATAATAACTTAATTTGTGACAATAGTTCTATTATTTTAAAAAAGTTTTGTAATTTGGAAGGAGTTGAAAATAAAAGTATCAGTGGTAGTTTAAAGAAATTTAATAAAGGTTACCAGAGAAATCAATTGGAAAACATTTCAAAAGATTATAGTTATGAATATATTTTATCAGTACTTAATTCAAATTTTGCTTATTCTTATCTAAATGCTATTAGAAGGCACAAATTAAAGAATACTTTCTATCCTCACGATTTTAGAAACATACCTATAAAAAGGATCAAAGATCAGACTTTTTTTGTCAATATCGTTAATATCCTACAATTTTTATACCAATATGGAGGAAATAAGGAAATCATTGATTTTCTTGACAATTCGATTTTAAATTTTGTTATTTATGAGCTTTACTTTGAAGATAAGATGAAAGAAGATGGGTGTCATTATGGATTACTTGAAGATATAAAAGAAGAGTTTGTGAATATTGAATTAGAGAAATGGATCAAATTAGTCTTTAAATCTCCTCTAAGCGATGAAGAATTAGACAAAAAAAATGAAATTGAAAGAGAAAATTTAAAAATTATCAATGAGATTTATAATAATTTAAATAAAGAGTCTATTAATAACAAAATTAACCTAATGCGAGAATTTAACTGGATTAATAATATTGAAAGTAAAGGTTCTTAGTCGCACAATCTCTTTCATTCTTCTTAGCCTACTAAGTAAAGTATATATATCAAAATTCATATTTTTTTGCTGAAAATTAAGAACAAAGAATTACATCTCTTATATAATGCTTAGAAGCTCTACTATCTGAAGGGTCACAAGAATTAAAACGAAGATTAAGTCAAAGAGTTTCACTTATTTTAAGAACTAT
>JAHLWJ010000139.1 GCA_019057975.1 Promethearchaeota archaeon
GGTTCGGTAAAACAAAAACATCCTTTTTTTTCGCCAGTTACTATAGGTTTAATGTGTTTCCCGAGAGTTTCTTGCCTTCTAAAAGCTAATATCAAACCTGCGGGATAAACACTTGAACCCCGCACCATATCATAAACCAAACTCTCATATGATAATGCCTCTGATAGTAACATTTCTTGGAAAGAAGAACCACCCCTGCCTCCCAATTCTTTAGGATACCTTAATCCAAGCAAGCCCTTTTTTCCTAAAGGTTCCAAAACATCCCAAACACTAATTTTACCATCTTCCATATCTTGCGTTTTGGGAGCAACATCTGATGCAATTAGTTCATCAATTTCTTTTTTAAACTCAATATCTTTTTCACTGAGGAGTTCGAGATCAATAACAATTTTTTTCATTTTTCATCAATTTGCTAAATTTTCTATAAATAATTTGAATAATCTAAATCATATAATCTTTCTAGAAGAAACAGTAATAAAAGAAGAAAAAGCAGGTAGACCAAAACGAGAATATTCTGTGATAATTTAAAATATTTTTTAATTCTTCTTTTATAATGTCGATGAGATTTTTGTCGGCAATAATCCTTCTAAATTGTTCCAGATTTTTTGTCTGCATCATCTTACAAAACTGTTAATTACGTTCCTTCAGTACGTAATTTTGACAAAATATTCAAAACTAAATATTTAGATTTTTATTAGGTTCTTGGATATTAGAAAATTATTACACTGTATTGATTTATTTGAATAAACTATCATCTTAAAATTATGTCAAAAGCAGTATCGTATTACGATTGGAAATTATCATTTCAAAGAAAAATTGATACCCAAGAGGATGAATTAAATGATAATAAACCGGTTAATACATTAGGTATTTCTGAAAACAATTTTAAAGATTTTATAAAAAATTGGAAAGAGAAAAATCTTAATTAAATTGTTAACTTCTTATTTTCTGTTTTTTAGATTTTGATTCACTTATATTATTTCTAAATTATAACTATTCTATTACATCATAACGGTTAAAGAGTCGAACGATTATTTTTACAAACCAAAAATACTTTTTTGACATTTTACTTACTAGTGAGTTTAAAAATGGCATTGAGTCGTCTGCATTTGAGGGGGTATTTTTTTCAAAATCTGGATAACTTAATCCACCAGTAGCTTTAGAAGGACTACCAAAGCTTTTAACGTTTTTCCAATCATTTTCATTTGTTCTTGATCCTACCCATGTTTTATCTGTTTTAATCTGAATTATTTTTTCCGACCTTAATTTTATAATCCCGTATATATTGATTGGGCTAATACCGCCAATATAATCAATATTTTCGATCAAAACCGCATTTTCACCTTTTTGAATAAATTCTCCAAAGTTAAAAATTTTAATATTGTTTTCAATCCCCACACAGTTAAGCGTTCGTCTTGTTATAACATGTCCCACATGTATTCCATTTATAGAAACTTTTGAAAAACAACCTGCTATTACCTGTAAGTAGGCTTGTTCAACTTCCTCATCAATCTGAATATTTTTCTTATAAAATGTTGAATGAACTTGATGTATAAAACTCGAATCTAAATAAATTAATTCACTAGGGATATTAGGATCCTGCCACTTTTTATTATTTCTAAGCTCATCTAATTTATCATTATAGAATTTCAATAACCATAGATATTTTTGTTTAACTGATTTAAAACCATCTTCCTTAGAGCAATCTAACCATAGAATTTCATATTCATTCAACAGATTCTTTAAATCTATTATCAAGTTCTCGATTTCAATAATGCACTTATCTTTGAGAATTGATCTTTCTTTTTTTAGATAAAAATAAACAACATTTGAGGAGTTGATTCTTTTTTTGCAATAAAATCTTATGTGTTTAGCTATAAATGAAAGATTTCTGATATTGATCTTATTTTTTAAAACAATTTTTTCCAATTCTTCACATTTTTCAATTACATCATCCATATCAGAAATTAAATCCTTAAAACCCTTAGTTTTAATATTTTTTTTATATTTTGAGGTATTTTTGTTAAAAGGATGAGCAAAGAAATGATTATAGTAGCCCGAAGTGCGCGTGTGCAATAGTTTTTTGTCTTGTATTGATCTAATCTTGCCAAATATCTCAATTAATCGGTGATCGTAGATACCAAAGAAATGAATAAATATACCTTTCCAGAAAATCATTTTATTAATCTCTTTACTTGGATCCCAACCCACCATAGCAGAAAACACAAAACCATATATTCTATTTTCTCGAATCTCTTTATTCCGATAGTCACCCCAGCTTGAAGTTACTTCTCCATGTATTCCTTTCTTATACCCATACTTAATCAAGTTTATAATATTTTGCTCATATTTATCAATGGAAGGAAAAATTCTATTGAAATCCATTATTGAAGGACTTACCAATATTGGAAAATCATGATCCTTAATCCTATCTATTATTGGATGGCTTTTCTTACTGCTATAATTCCAATACATTATTATCATGTCTTTAGGAAGATTTTCAAGAACATCCTCATATTTGTATAGAATATCATGATAAATAACCAGCTTCTTATATCCATGTTTTTTGACTATATCGTATACTTTTTTATAATGTTTAAGGTATGCATTTCCAAGACCCTTTTCTTCAATGTATTGCTTTGAATTCACTTTGCCAACATCAAAACTTTCATCTGCACCAATATGAAAATATTCAGAAGTAAAAACTTCGCTTAATTCTCCAATCATTGTATCCAACATCTCATAAATTTCTTCATTTGCAATGTTAAGACTATTTGAACCTGGAAATTCTCCATACTTCCAATAATCTCGATTTCGCAAGATATTATCCCAGTGACCGATAGTTTGGAAAATTGGAATTACTTCAACAAAAAGTTTTTTAGCGAAATCAATTAATTCTTTTATTTCTTCCTTAGTATATGCACCTCGATTCTCTCCAATGTTAGGATAATTTTTAAACCTAAACATATCTTGCATATAAACTAAGTAGTATTGATTTATTTTGTAATGACTTAAATTCTTGATGAATTTTTTTAAATTCTCAATTGTAGGAGCTTGCCCTCTTGAAATATCATCAGACACACCACGAATTTGTAAAGCAGGATAATCTAGTATTTGCATATTATTCAAAGAGAGTTTATCCTTAGCTGAGTTCAATAGTTGAAGTAAAGTCTGCATCCCATAATAAATCCCTTGTACTGAGTCTGCTTCTATTATCAATTTAGAGTCTTTAGAGATCAAGAGATATCCTTGATCTTTATAATTTTTTTCTGCTCTAACTATATTAAAAAGAGTTTCTGGAAAACCCGCAATACTTTTCTTTAAAAATGAGTGTATTTGCGGATATATTTCAAGATCTTGAACTTTAGTAACTTTTATTTTTTCCTTCAAATTAAAAGATAAGAGTCTATCTTGTAATTGCTTGATAATGTAATTAAATTCTTCTTGTAAATCTGTAAAGATTATCGTATCTTTATTAATTTGAAATCCATGAGAATTAATAATTTTAGCATATCGTGGATTTGGGATTAAAACCGATTCTTGTCTTGCTCCTTCAACCTTTTCTAAATTCTCTAAATAAATAAACATAATATTACTTAAATTGTATGGAAAAAATAAACTTAGCTAAAAACAAAATCTAGAAATTAATATTAAAAAAAGAAATTGGTTTAAAAAATTGGAATAATTAATTTAAACTTCTTCTCCCCTTCTTCTAGCCTCTATATCTTTAAGGTCCTTTCTTAAAACTTTACCCACTAAAGTCTCCGGGAGCTCCTTCCTGAACTCTATTTGTCTTGGAACCTTGTAAGGTGCAAAATTCTTTCTACAGAATTCTTTAATTTCATTCTTTATTTCATCGCTTTCTCTATAACCGTCTTTTAAAACAATATATGCTTTAACATGTTCACTCCCAGGGTTATTAGGGTTTGGAATTCCAATGATAGCGACATTTTCGACAACTTCATTTTCAAATAAAACATCCTCAAGTTCCCTTGGATAAACTTTAAATCCACTTACAATTATCATGTCTTTCTTACGATCTACTATGTATAGATAACCATCTTCATCCATCCTCCCGATATCCCCTGTCAATAGCCATCCATCTTTCAATTGACCCTCTGTTTCTTCTGGTTTATTCCAATACCCCATCATAACTTGAGGGCCTTTAATCATTATCTCACCTGATTCACCTTGAGGAACAATTTTAGTATAATCATCAATATCTACAATTTTATATTCTGTATTGGGTAAAGCCAATCCTACTGACCCTATCTTTCTTGTACCTTTTAAGGGATTAACATGAGTTGCCGGTGACGCCTCAGTCATTCCGTATCCTTCAACGATTATAGCACCAGTTCTTTTTTCAAACTCCTTAAGAACTTCAGGGGGCATTGGGGCAGCACCGCTATTACATACTTTGATTGATTTGAGATCTTTTGCATAATCTTCAAGATCATCACGTTCTAATAAACGCATATACATCGTTGGTACACCAGGAAACATTGCGGGATGGGTTGCTTTAATAGCTTCAAATAATCCTTTTTGATCTCGAGGATCTGGATGTAAAACGATGGTTGTTCCGCTAAATATAAAACTGTTCATACAAACCTGCATACCATAGATATGGAACAATGGGAGTGTAGTAAGTGCAGTCATTTTCCCTCTTTTTGCTATAGATTTTGTCCATTCATACATTTGTATACAATTTGCTACGAGATTATGATGTGTAAGCATTGCTCCTTTAGGTAATCCTGTTGTTCCTCCTGTATATTGTAAAATTGCTATATCTTCTTTCGCATTCGTTTCAAATTTAGGGGGGTTAGGCTTAGTTTTTTCAATCAAGTTTAAAAACTGCATAGTTCCAGCTATTTCTGGGGGGTTTCTTGATGACATTGGACCATAATCCATTATATTGGTTATAATAATATGTCTAAGACGTGTCCTCTCCTTTATATTCATTATTTTTTCGAGCTGGTTATCCCATGTGATAATTATTTCTGCTCCAGAATCATTAAGTTGATAAGCTAATTCATGCTCAGTATGAAGAACACTACACGCTGTTACTGTCGCTCCTGCTTTCTGGATACCATAAAAAGCAAATGGGAATTGAGGCATATTTGGAAGCATTATAGCAATAACATCACCTTTTTTTGCACCTAAATCAACTAAAACTGTTGCAAGTCTATCAGCTATATCTTTAAATCTTTTATATGAAATCTTATTTTTCATAAACCATATAGCAGTTCGACCACCAAATTCTTCTGTAGTATTATCTAGAAACTCAAAAATATTAATTTCAGGAATTTCTACTTCTATTGGAACACCTTCGTCATAATGCTTTAACCATGGTTTTGCAGCATATGGATTTTCACTCATTTTTTTTAATTACCTCTTATTTCTCATTGATATTATATTTAATCTTAAAAATAATTTATTAATCTTAAAATTATTCTTCTGTTAGAGAATCAATAGCATTAATAGCTGATTCTCCCACATAATCAAATTCATCATGAATTAACTCATTTAAATTTGAAATAACATCCTCTGTATTTACACCGATCTTCCCTAATGCTTCAGATGTTCTCCATCTAACGTCGGGATTTTTATCTTTTAATGCATTTAACAAGGAAGGGATGGCACTCTTAGCGGATTCACCTAATTTTCCTAAAGAAAGAGCAGTTTCACGCCTTACTTTCTTTTTTGGATCATTTAAAGCATATTCTAGTGCACGAGTTGTATCTTCAGAGTTAAATCCAATTTTGCCTAATGCACGAGCAGATTCAACTCTAATAGATGCTTTCTTTGATAGTGGATCTTTTGAAAAAGCTTTAAAAGCTCTTTTTATATTGTTAATAAATGAATATACATATTCTTCTTCTTGTTCAGGTATCTTTAAAAAATTCACAAGAACGGGTATAGCATCATTAGCATTTATACCCATACCTCCTAGAGCAGAAATAATAATAATTTTCATTTCAGTTTGTCTTGACAATTCCTTGTAATTCCCAATTTCAAAAATTAATAGACCTAAAACAATAAGAATTGGTTGCCATAAAAGGAAATACGTCCACAAGGGAGGAAATAGAAATAGAAATAATAAACTAAAAACATATGGTATAACGGATAAAATTAATATGTAATAACCTAAATTTGCAACCCTATATAAATTTTTAAATTTTATTTTAACACTTTCAAGTTCTTTTGTTAAAGCGGGAACCGCGGCTTCACCAATACTTCTAAGCCCATCAGCTGCTTTTCCCCTGACATTTTCAACTTTGTCAGTTAATAGATTTGCGACACTGTCAATTATCTTAGGATCAGAAATCTTCATTTCTCCTAAAATGTCAATAGACTCTTTCCTTACAACTGCATTTTTATGAGTTAAGGACTCTAGGATACTTGGAATTGCTTCTTCACCTATTTCAGCAAGAGTATTTCCCACCCGGTACCGTACTCTCCAATCTGGGTCTTCAAGAGCGCTTAATAAACTAGGAATTGCTCTTGTTGTTCCTCTTCCAATTTGACTAATAGATTTAGCTGATGCAGTTCTAACTGTCCAACTTACATCCTTTAGGCGCTTCATCAACTTTGGAATTGCTTCATAAGCATCTGATCCAATTTCTCCAAGTGCTTTTGCTACTTCAGTTCTAACAAACTCGCTTTCATCATCCAATGCATCTATTAAACTAGAAATGGATTCAATAGTCGAATTTCCAATTTTGCCAAGAGCGGTTGCTGCTTCTTTTCTAATAGATTCTTCTTTATCTTTTAATGATTTTGATAATCTTGGTACGGCTTCTTTAGCTAAATTTCCAATTTTACCTAATGAACGAGCTGCTTCCCTACATATACTCCAATCATCATCTTCTAGACAGCTTATAATCTTTGAGACCGCATCTGCTGATTTTTCTCCTACTTTTCCTAATACATGGATAGAATTAAATCTAATTGATCTAATATCATGGTCTATATGATTAATTACCTCATTTAAGATAGACCCGTCTTTTTCAATCCTTGATAAGATAAGGTCAATCCTTGCGTCTCTTAATAATTTTTCTAATGGTGCTGACATTTTAATCACCTCAAATTCCTAAATATACTTGTTTAATGCGAGGTTCTTTTTCTAACTCTTCTTTTGTTCCTCTCATTTCGATTTTGCCTTCTTCAAGGACGTGAACATATTCAGATACAGCCATTGCTAAAACTGCATCTTGTTCTACTAATAGAGTGGTTGTACCACCTTTTTTTATTATATCAATAGCTTCAAATATCGTTTCCTTTATTTTTGGTGCCAAACCTAATGATGGTTCATCCATTAATAGGAGTTTAGGATTAGCCATGAGTGCACGAGCAATCGCTAGCATCTGCTGCTCACCACCACTTAAAGTCCCAGCACGCTGTTTTTTTCTTTCTTTAAGGCGTGGAAATATTTCATAAACAAATTTCCTTAACTCACGAAATTTAGAACGATCTTTCAGTGTATAAGCACCCAAGTCCAAATTTTCCGATACAGTCATGTCAAAAAACAATCTTCGACGCTCTGGACAGTGAGCAATACCTTTTCTGGCGATTCGATGAGGTTTTAATTCATCAATCCTTTCACCAAGGAATTCTATTTTACCTCGATCAGGTTCTTCTAAACCAGATATCACTCTAAGCAAAGTAGATTTTCCCGCACCGTTAGGCCCTATAACTGCCTCAAGAGCTCCTTCTTTTAAATCCAAATTAATCTCTTCAAGAGCTTTAGCTTTCCCATAATAAAAATATAATTTTTTTATATCAAGCAAATCCTTCACCTTTACCTAAATAAGCTTCAAGTACAATTTTATTGTTAGCAACCTCTTGTGGAGGACCATCAGCAATAAATTTACCTTGATGCATTGCAATTACTCTTGGTACTAACGTCATAAGTTCACGTAGAACATGACCAGTTATAAAAATAGTTACCCCATCATCATGTAATTTTTTTATTAATTCTGTTAAAATCACTTGTTCCTCATAAGAGAGACCGCTAAATGGTTCGTCAAGGAGAAGTAACTGAGGATTAGTTCCAAGAGCTTTACCAATTTGTAATTTCCTCAGATCACCATGAGGTAAGATAACGGGTGGGATTCTAGCTCTGTCTACAAGCCCAACTGAAGCAAGAATTGAACTTGCATAAGCCTCCGCCCCTACCTTTTTTGAAACTTTTCTCCCTCTTTTTGAAAGACAGGGAATTACTATATTATCAAGTAAACTTAAGAATTTGAAAGCACGAACTAATTGAAATGTTCGTGCAATCCCTAAATTAACAATTTTATAAGGTTTTAATCCGGTAATATCGACTCCGTCAAATCGTATTTTGCCTGAGCTTGGTTTCTCAAACCCACTTATTAAATTGAACACCGTTGTTTTTCCTGCTCCATTTGGTCCTATTAATCCAAGAAATTCTCCTCGCTGGATTTCAAAACTAAAATCATTTACAGCAGTTAATCCACCAAATCTTTTTGTCAAATTTTTAACTTCTAATATGATTCCCATTATCGTTCACTCTGGTTTTTCATTTTCTTTTCTATTAATCTCATCTTCCCAATAAAACATCCCATAAATCTTTAAGATGTTCTAAAATGGGTCTTAAAATACCACGCTCAGCAAATCGAACAACAATTATTAATATAAAGGCAAATATCGCGAATTTCCAGAGACCCACATCAATTACCAAGCCACCAATTTCTATAACACCAATCTCTATAAGAATATATTCAAGAAAAATGAAGAAAAAAGCTCCTAAAGCCGCTCCACTAATCGTTGCTAATCCGCCTAAAGATGCCATAAGAATTGCAAAAAATGAATTGAGTGTGCCAAAATTACCCACAGGATTTACAGCTGTAGCATATAAAGCATAGAAAGTACCTGCTAGTCCAGCGAAAAAAGCACTAATCATGAAAGCAATTACTTTATACTTTGTGGTATTTATACCTGAAGCGTCTGCACCAGTTTCATCATCGCGTATAGATTTAAAAATTGTTCCTAGTTTAGATTTACTGATTTGAATTATTGCTACAAAAGATATTATTGTGAAAATAAACATAATAAAATATTCTATAATAGGATCGTCTGATATTGTTGGTAGACCCGAAATTCCTTCAGAACCATAAAATATATGAGCAAGAGATCCCTGTAAAAATAATTTTAATAAAATCAAGCTAATTGCTAATGTTCCAAGTGCTAAATATGGTCCTTTTAGTCTTAAACATGGAATTCCAATTATTAATCCAAAAAAAACAGCACCCAAGGAACCAAAAACTATAGCCACCCAGATAGGAAGCCCTGCCATTTTAATGGAGTAAGCACAAATATATCCAGCAATTCCAAAGAAAATTGCATGTCCAAAACTAATTTGTCCTGAAATTCCTGTAAGCAAATCCCAGCTAGCTGCGAATATAGCAAAGATCATTGCTAAACTAAATTGTGGGAGGAACACGTATACATACTTCAAATCATTGGATAAAAAGGGTATTACGGTGAGGATAATTAAACATAATATTGTTAATCCTCCAATAAAAGTCGTCGCCCAAGATTTCAAATAACCTGGGAAATTATTAATTTTTTCCTTCATCTTTTCCTTTATCATTCTTAAATTTCCTCCTGAATTTCCTTATTTTATCTTAGTTCTTTCTTTCCAAATATTCCTTGTGGTCTAATTAAAAGCATTATAAC
The DNA here is from genome assembly GCA_019057975.1 of Promethearchaeota archaeon. Next base: position 9,700 of record JAHLWJ010000139.1, read on the forward strand.
AATCACAATAATCGGGATTAAATGAGCCCAAGAAGCACCATTAGGGACGAATACAATCGTGAAACTAGTCACATAACCCACGATATATGCTCCAACTACACTCCCTACAAGACTTCCCATACCCCCTAAGATAACGACTGCAAAAGAATTCGTCAAATATCCCCAACCCATCGAAGGGCCATCCAGAGAAGCCGCCGGTAAAAATAATACGGCAGCGATACTTGCTAAAAATGCAGAAATCATTAATGTATAAAGAAGAATTCTGTTAGCATTAATACCCATGAGACTAGCAGCTTCTCTATCTTGAGATACTGCTCTAATTGATTTACCTAATCTTGATTTGCTAATAAATAATGCAAATACAGATACAATTATTAAAGACGCGAAAATAAGGAAAATAAATTGATTTATAAACGAGAAAATAGGAATTTTTGTAACTCCTTCTATTATCTTATAATCTTTAACTGAATGGGTTGTTGTACCTGAAAGGACAAAAACATACTCTTGAATGAAGAAAGCTAAACCAAAAGTAACTAACACAACCCCAACACTAGTATCTTGCAACGGCTTAATAAGTAATAAATAAGTAAAACCACCTATTAACGTGATAAAAATGACAACAAAAATTACAATTAACCAAGGTATCTCAGGTAAAAAAGACGGAAACCATAAAAGCATATATCCAGTTAACATGAAAAAAGCGCCATGAGCTAGATTCATTATATGTCCTACTCCATAGACTAAGGAATACCCAAGTGCTATTAATGAATATATAGCACCATTTACTGTTCCATTAAACAAGAAATTTATTATTTCTGCTTCCATAATCAGCTTCCCGTACTTGATTATTCTAATTTATATTATTATATTTGATCTCATTTCTTATAAAGCTGATCGTTTCATCTTCTGTTTATAGGACTAAAGAGTAAAATAATAATAAATTTGCATATGAAAATGGGTATAGTTATTGTTTAATTATTATTAAACAGTATCTAAGGATTTTAAAGTCTAAATCCTATTGAACTGTGACTTATTTTATTAATTTTTAAGCCTTATTTAATATTTTGAAATATTTATTTTTAGAAGTTTAGATTTTTAGTGTATTTATCGCTAAATTTATTAGAAAGAAGTGATTTTATTTATATATACCTACAAGTAATATATATCCATATTCAGTTAAGATATCTGGAGTTAAGTCACTTCTTTCCAACTATTATATGCTCACATTTTTTAAAAAGTTTTGCAGTTGTTTCTCGCACGTGGAAATTCAAAAGAGCTAAAAACGCAAGATATAAG
>JAHLWJ010000645.1 GCA_019057975.1 Promethearchaeota archaeon
ATCTCGGGAAATGATTTTGCCATAAAAAGAGAGAAAAAAATTAGAAATTGGATGAAAAAGAATAATATAGATGACGAAAGATTTAGCATTGAATGGATATCCGCAGCAGAAGGTAAAAAATTCGCAGATATTGTATCGAAGGTAAGTAAAATAGTTATAAAATAGATTATCGCTTCCTGTGATAGTCCTCAAGTGTTTTGAGTTTTTTTCATATAATATTCCGATATTTTTGGTAATAAGGGAATAACTTCCAGAGGATCTCCAAAAATCGGAACTTTTTTTGCCGCTAATATTTTAGCTACACGCCTTCTTTCTTCTGGTGTATGGGTTCGTTGAATTATAGGAATTAGTGGTTTATTGTATTTATGCCCAAGACATAAGGTTTCGATTATAATTTCTTCAAAATTTTGTATGGGAGTAAAGAAATATCTCGGGTCAAAATAGTAGCTCGGTAAATCCATTATTAAACAATCTATCTTTTTATCGGATAAAGCGATGTCTATGATCTTTTTTATGCTATCGCCCTGAAATAATTGAGCAGCAAAGTCTAAAGGGTTCCTTGAACTTGTGCCTCGTATAAAAAATTGCTCATCTAATTTTTTTTGAATTTCAGGACTAAAATCTGGTATATTTAATCCTGCTTCTTCTAATAAATCTACCAATACTACCCCGTATCCCCCGCTAATACTAAATACAGCAACATTCTCAATCTTTTTAATTCCATAACAATCGACGAGATGTGCAATATGAAGTAATTGTTCCAAAGAATCAACTTCCATTATAGAATTCTGTTTAAAAACCGATTTCCATATTTTTGTATTACCTGCAATCGATGCTGTATGTGTTCTTACTGCCTTAGATCCCTTTTCAGATTTTCCACCTTTTAATAAAGCAATTGGCTTTGTCGTTCTTGCAATTGCATTTATTAAATCATTTCCCCGTCCCTTTTTTATCCCCTCAACATAACATATTATAATATCAGTTTCGGGGTCTTTGTCAAAAAATGAAATAAGGTCAACAACATCTAAATCAGTCCCATTACCAAATGAAAATACTTTAGAAAAGTGAAATCCTAATTCTTTTGCCGTATAAATAGCAATATTACAAATGCCACCTGACTGAGCCACGAATCCAATGTTTCCAGCTTCTGTAGGGAATTTTCCTCTCCATTGTATTCCCTTTTTTGGATAAAAGAGCCCCATTCCATTAGGACCTAAAAATCTAACGACATTATTTGCTCTTTTTAGCAATTCTAACTCTAACTCGATACCCTCCTTTGTTCCTGCATCAGAAAATTCCGCTGTGAAAATACTTACTAACTTTACTTTCTTAATTACGCAATCATCAATAATATCTAAGATTTTGTCTTTAGGCACTGTTATGAATGCAAAATCAACCTCTCCGGGAATATCTTTAACTGACGGATAGATATTTTCGGATGGAAAACCGGAGATTTCATTGATTGAGGGGTTTACAGCGTATATCGGACCTTTAAATGTGGCAAAATGATTTCTTAAAAAGAAGAAATTTCTTTTTTTGGATGTTCCAATTACAGCCATGGATTTAATGTCGTTAATGAACGATAATTCTTTTACGTTTAAGTTAGAAGACTTAGAAGGCGTCATTAAAAGTATAAAATTAAACATGAATTTAATAGTTTATAAACCAATATGATGTAAAAAAGATAATTTTTGAAAAAGATTAAAAAGTTATACAATTAGAGTGGTTTAAATCTCTTATTAAAATTTAGAAGTCGCAATAATATGGAAGGATGGAAAAAACAACTTAATTACGATCCATTGGTTCCTCTTATTTCGAGTAGAAATAAGGCAATTTTATATTTCACAAAACGAGATCTGCTGGAAAAAGAAGTCGAACCACCCGAAACATTATGGAGTTTACCCCCAGCCATCAAGATTATTAAGCAACAGCATGAAGATGGGTATTGGAGGTATCCTGCTTGGAAATCTAAGTTAAACCAGCCAGAAAACTATAATCTTCTTGAAACATATAGACAATTAGGATTTCTTGTTGAAAAATATAGTTTTACAAAAGAACATAATGCGATAAAAAAAGCTGCTGAATATATTTTCTCTTGTCAAACGGATGAGGGAGATATTAGAGGATTTTATGGTACTCAATATAGCCCTAATTATACAGCAGCAATAAGTGAATTATTAATTAAAGCAGGATATGAGAAGGGTCGGCGTACTGAGGATATTTTTAAATGGTTACTATCCATGCGACAAGAAGACGGGGGATGGGCTATTGCAATGCGAACAAATAAAGTTAAATACTTAGAAGTAGTAAATAACTTTATTTCCTTTGAACCCAATAGGGGGAAACCTTTCTCTCATATGGTAACCGGAATAGTATTGAGAGCATTCGCTGCTCATTCTAAGTATAAAAATAATGAAGCGGTGAAAGCAGCTGGCGAACTTTTAACTTCACGGTTCTTTAAACCTGATAAATACACTGATCGCAGAGGTGTGGAATATTGGACAAAAGCATCGTTCCCATTTTGGTGGACTGACATTGTATCTTCGCTTGATTCTCTTTCTTATCTTGGTTTCACTACCTCTCATCCACAAATAAAATTAGCACTTGAGACATTGAGAGATAAGCAATTAGAGAGTGGAATGT
>JAHLWJ010000140.1 GCA_019057975.1 Promethearchaeota archaeon
ATAGAAAACATTCTTTTAAAATCGTAGTTATATTTACATAATGATTAAAGAAATTGAGATACAATATCAAAATATTATAGAACATTTTCCTAACGCTGAAACTATTGAAAGTAAAATTTCTCATATTAAAATTGGATTAATTAAGGGGATTATCTTAGAAATTGACTATTCTAAATATCCTAAAAAACCAAAAGTTAAGCTTATTAACCAATCTGGGACAGTTTATAAAAAATTAAATAATGATATTACTCCTTTAAAAAATTGGAAAATAATTAAGACTAAGTCTATTTTAGATGTGATTAATGAAATTATTTTTATTTTAGAGGATCTACAATCAAATACGGTCAAAATAAAAAGGGATTTATTAGTTGGGTTTTTAGCGTTATGTCGGGCACATCATCCAAAAGAATTTTTAGGGATCCTTGAAATGGATAATAACATATTTACAGAATTTATATTACCTCCAGGCGCAATTACTTCAAGAAATTCAGGAGTATTTTTTCCGAGTAGAATTCCAATAAATCGATATTATCAAGGAACTATTCATTCACATCCATCTGGAAATGTAATCCCTTCTTTACAAGATTTAAATAGTGTATTTAAAGGAAACAGATTTCATTTCATTGTAGGATTTCCATATAGTTTAAACAATATTAAATGTTTTGATAAAAATGGCACAGAACTTCAATTTAAAGTGATTGACTAATATACAATTACTTTTTCAAAATTAAAATTAAGATAAATTCATAAATTTTAAATTAAACACTTAGGATTTATAATATTTTGAATTTTAATTATAACTATTACATTCTCTCTGTAAGTATTGAAATTATATTATTCCCAAATCCACCAAAGTTGCATGTAATTCCTGTTTCGGCACCTTCAACTTGTCTTCTACCTGCTTCTCCTCTTAATTGCCAATATAACTCTACAACTTGAGCAACTCCAGTAGCACCTAAGGGATGGCCTCGTGCTTTCAATCCACCCGAGGGATTAATCGGAATTTTTCCACCGATTTCTGTCACCCCATCATGGGCGGCTTTAGCCCCTTCTCCTTTTTTAAAGAAACCAATATCTTCTGATTGAACAGCTTCAAGGATCTCAAATGCATCATGCAGTTCTGCTACATCTATATCTTCGGGAGTTTTTTTTGCCATTTTATATGCTTGCTCTGAACATAGTCTTAATGCTTTCAAGGTGGTAAGATCTTCGCGTTCAAAAACTATCTGAGTATCAGTTGCTTGGCCTATACCAGAAATTAAAACAGGATCATCACAATATTCTTTGGATTTTTCAGCATTACATAAAACCAAAGCTGCTGCCCCATCTGAGAGGGGACAAATATGAAAAAGTCTTAATGGGTCAGCAATTATAGGATTGGATTTATCATCTTTAAGGAAATCATAAACATTATCCCAATTTCCTCTACCTTTTTGAATAGCGCTTTCCATAAATCTCTCAATAGTCCGCTGAAAATGCGCATTCGGATTCATTGCTCCATTTTTATGATTTTTAATTGCTATATCTGAAATCCAATCAAGTTTGGCATTGTATTTTTCAAGATAAGCTCGTGTTAATAACCCCGCGAAAGAAGGAAGAGAAACACCATGAGGTCTTTCTGCTTCTGGATGTGTTAAAGTAGCTACATTCGAAGTAACATAACCTGGAGTTGTAATATGAGTCATTTTTTCACCTCCGACCACTAATACTAAATCACTCATTCCAGAAGCAATCGCTTGAAAACCAACTTTAACTGCTGACCCTCCGCTAGCAGGTCCATTTTTAATATGATCTGCAGCGGCAGGAATTAAACTGATCCTATCTACAAGAGCACTCGCAATACCCGCAGTTTTATTAAAGATTTCTGGACTCATTGCTCCTACATACACCGAATCAAAATCTTTATTACTAGTGTTTGAATCTTCAATCGCGGTCAATGATGCTTCACATAAAAGATCCATTAATCCTTTATCTTGTAGCCTTCCAAATTTCGTATGTCCTACTCCAATAATCGCAACTTTATTCATGACAAACATATCTTTTAAAATTAATAATTTAGGAATTAATATTGAGATAATTTTTCCTTCAAAGCTTCTGTTAGTAGCGGGACAATAACTTTATAATCGCCTACAATACCATAATCACACACATCAAATATGGGCGCATTAGGATCTTTATTAATCGCAATAATCTTTTTACTGCTTTTCATGCCAACTAAATGTTGTGTTGTGCCGGATATCCCACATGCAATATATATATTTGGGCATACAACTGTGCCACTTTGTCCTACTTGACATGATTTTGAGATCCAACCCGCATCAACTGCTGCTCTACTCGCACCTACCGCAGCATTCAAAACACCTGCTAATTCATTAATGATTTTAAAATTTTCTTTACTCCCAATTCCTCTACCCCCCGATACAATGACATCTGCCTCATCAATTGGTTTTATATCTATTACTGTTGTTTCAATTTTTTCAGTTACTTTTGTTTTAAGTTGATTAGGATCTATATCTATAGGAACATTAATAATTTCAGGCTGGTTTTTCTCTAGTGCTTCTGATCTCTCCATTACATTCGGTCTCACAGTTGCCATTTGGGGTCTGTTGTTGGGGCATATTATATCTGCTAAATAATTTCCTCCATATACTGTACGAGTTTGTACTAAATTACCGTCTTGAATATCTAACTCAATGCAGTCTGCTGTTAAACCTGTCTCCAACGCAGCTGCTAGCCTTGGAGCTAAATCTCTTCCAAGCTTAGTTGCAGGAAATAATAGTATACTTGGCATATATTCCTTAATTAGGTTTATAAGTATTGAAGAAAATGTTTCAGTAAGGTACTCCCCTAGTATCGAATCCTCACATAAATAAATTCTGTCTATACCATGATAGGAGAAATCTTCACAGAATTTCGATACATTGCTACCAAGAAGAACAACACATATTTTCTCATTAGATTTTTTTGCCAGTTCTTTAGCCTTTCCCAGAATTTCAAAAGAGACTCCTCTTATAATAGTTTTCTTAAACTCAACAAATACCCATATATCTTTATTTTCTGCCATAATTAAATCACCTTATCTTTATTTAATAGTTCCATTAATTTTTCTATTGCTGCTTCCGGTTCATCAGTAATTACAATGCCTTGCTCTCTCTTTGGAGGTTTATAGAGCTTTATAATTCTTATTAAGGATCCAGCAGAACCAAATTTACTCTTATCGCCTTTTATATCCTCTGCATTCCAAAACTCAAACGGTTTTTTTTGGGCAGCAATTATTTTGGGTAAAGGCGGTATGGTTGGTTGATAATATGATGGTGGTATTCCCGATATAACTAATGGAAGCAGGGATTCTATTACGCTATACCCTTCATCTGTTTGGGCTTTTATTTTAATTTTTCTAATTTCTATATTCTCAATGCTCTCGGCATACGTCACTTGTGGAAGATCTAATATCTCAGCTATCTCTGGTCCAACTTGACCTGAACCAGTATCAAGAGAAGAATTACCACAAAAAATAATATCATAATCACCAATTTTCTTTAATGCTGCAGCAAGGATATTGGATGTTCCAAAAGTGTCGGATTCTAGAAATTCTTCATCATTAAGCAGTATTGCTTTATCAGCGCCTAACGCTAAACATCTCATCAGTGTGCTTTTTGTTTCCGGCTCACCCATAGAAATTGCTATAATCTCATCTCCTTCCTTTCTTATTTTAATAGCTTCTTCTAAAACAAATTGATCAAAAAAATTTATAATTGTTGAGACTCCTTTTTTCAATACTCTATTTGTATTCGGATCGATTTTAAGGTCGTTTGATTCAGGGACCTGCTTTACACATACGATAAATCTCATAGTCCTAAAAAAAGGTTAATTGATATAAAATATTTAATTTAAATCTTTGAAGATTTAATTTATTTTTTATGAAAAATTAAAAAAAAGTTATTGAAATTATTTGTAGGATATTAATTCCTTACCAAGCAATTCTCTGGAAACAATCATCTTCATAACTTCACGAGTACCCTCAGCTAACGAAAAGGATCTTACTGCCCTCCATGCTGCTTGGTCTGGGCATTCTCTAGAATATCCAAAAGCACCCTGCCACTGTATCACGTCATTTATAGCTTCGCAAGCCCAATCAGAAGCAAACATTTTTGACATGGCAACAATTTTACTTGTTTCAAATCTGTTTCCTTTACCTTCTTGTTCTAAATCAATAGCCCTTAACGCTTCATAACCTAATCTTTTAAGCATCTCTAGTTTTGTATAATGTTCTGCTAATCTAAAGTTAATTTCTTGGAATTTTGCTAAAGGTTTTCCAAAAACCTTTCTTTCTTTTACATAATTCATTCCATTCTCTAATGATTTCAGACCGGCTGCTGCACAGATGACTGCAATTAATGCTCTCGCATATTCATATCCTTCATGGATGATATAGAATCCCTTGTTTTCTTCACCAACTATATAGTGTTTAGGAATTTTTACGTTATCGATCGAAAATCCTCCGCATGAAATACCTTCACGACCTAAATCTTCGATATAAGTGGGTGTAATTCCCTCAGCTGTTAAAGGTAAGTAAAACACGGTCATTCCCCTTGAGCCTAACTCAGGAGTTTGATGAGCAATAGTAATATGACCACCTCCATTAGTCACTGCTTCTCGTACGCCACTAATATACATTTTTTCACCATTAACTATGAAGAAATCTCCATCCTTTTTAATATTCGTTTTTCCACCTACAACATCAGTTCCACCACTACTTTCAGTAGTAGCAATTCCTAGAAACCAATCCCCTGCGGTAGCTTTAGGAAATATTTCTTTTTTTGCTTCTTCAGTCCCATATTTGTTTAGTAGAAAACCCCACGCAGCTTGAACTAGATAAAACACGCATGTCGAACCTGTACAGTCTCCTTTAGCTAATTCTTCTGCGATAACTCCTGCTGTAACGGCATTTAATCCAGAACCTCCATAGGCAGGATCTGCTGTACATGCAAGTAAACCTAATTCTGCCATACCTTTTATAACGTCTTGCGGAATCTCCTTGTTTTTTTCCATCTCAAGTGCAATTGGAGCAATTTTTCTTTGGGCAAATTCTGAAACACTCTGCTTAATTAATTTTTGCTCTTCTGTAAATTCTATCATAAGATTTATACCTTTAAATTAATTTTTTTAAGTTTTTATAAGATTAAAATTCAATCGTAAACTTTAAACTTATTCAATTTGATAACGCAAGAGAAAAAAATAAAAAGTTATTGACATTCTTATTTTGGATGCTCATTTCGTATAATTGTGGCAGCACCCATACCTAACCCTACACACATTGAAGATATTGCATATTCTTTGCCAGATTCTTCCAATTGGTGAAGGTTTGAACCTATTAAACGGGTTCCAGTCATCCCTGTTGGATGTCCCAAAGCAATTGCCCCACCCCAGGGATTAAATCGTTCATCTTTCCAATCTAATCCTAAATCATAGCAACTAGCATATACAACAGGGCTAAAGGCTTCATTTACTTCAATAAAATCCATGTCATCTAAAGTCATATTTGCCCGTTTTACAGCTTCTGGGATTGCTTTTATCGGTCCGGTTAGCATGAGAACTGGATCAGTTCCAACAACCGCGAAGTTAACTATACTTGCTCTTATTTTAAGGCCATATTCTTCGGCTAGCTCTCTTGTCACCCATAATTGAGCAGCAGCACCATCAGTTGTAGGACAGCTATTACCTGCAGTTAGAAAAGCCTTACTTTTTCTTCCAGCAATCGTTCTTAAACTTGATAATTTTTCCATTGAGGTGGTAGGGCGGGGTGTTTCATCTTTTTCAGTTAGTACTGACAAACTTGGATCTTTCGCGATCTCTTTCTTTTCATTTAACATAGGATTTCCATTCTCGTCAATTTTAGGACACCATATAGGTTCGATTTCTTTTCCTCTTTTATCCCATGTGGAGCATGCTTTCTTATGAGAATGTAGAGATAAGCCATCTAATTCATTTCTAAATTCTTCCAAGGTTTTACCAGATTTATCCCTCCAAACTGCTCCAAGGTAATGAGCAGCAGTAATCTGATCTGCCATTTGGGCTTTATATTCTTGTGCTTTTCGTACTACCTCAGGATTTGATTGGATCTTTTTATTTGGTGGTATCATTACAGCTTTATTTTGTTCTCTATCAAATATATACGTATCTGACATTATGGGATACTTATTTTGAACTTCTACACCTCCACATATTACGCAATCATGGATTCCTGATGCAATTGCCTGCCATGAAGACATCACAGCTTGAGCTCCACCAGCACATTGCCGATTTATAGACATCCCTGGTACACTTACAGGTAAATGAGCAGCTAATGCTGCAGTTCTTCCAATATCTAGAGCGCAATCACCAATTTGACTATTACAAGCAACGATAGAATCTCCTATTAAGCTTAGATCAAATTTATTGCGTTTTAGTATGGTTTCATAGCAATGAACAACAAGATCATCTCCTCTATGCCATACAATAGTACCTCTTCTTTTACCCATAGGTGTTCTAACATAATCTACAAGTACAGGCTCTCGTTTAGGGTCTTTGAAGTATTTTTCATACATACTTACTGGTTCAGCCATTATATCTCAATTTATTTTAAATTTTCTAGAGTTTAATGAAATCTAATTAATTAATTTTTTTTAATATTGAAAATTGTTTGATATGAAAATATCCTTAATATTAAGTGAAGAAAAAATGCTGAAAGGAATCCATTTCTTATTAACCTATACATGTAATTATTCATGTGATCACTGTTTTTTATATTGCAGCCCAAGTTCTCAAGGAACATTCACTTTAAAACAAATCAAAGAAGTTCTTAATGAAGCAAAGAAAATTGAAACAGTGGAATGGATCTATTTTGAAGGTGGTGAACCATTTCTTTATTATCCAATAATGGTCGAAGGTGCAAAACTCGCGAAAGAGAAGGGATTTAAGGTAGGAATAGTAACCAACTCATATTGGGCAACTAGTATTGAAGATGCTGAAATTTGGCTCAAACCGTTTTCAAAATTGGGTGTAGATAATTTTAGTATAAGCGATGACACATTTCACTATGAAGATGAAAAACAGAATCTATCAAAAATTGCCAAGAAAGCTTCTGAGAATCTAAAGCTACCTACAATGACCATATGCATTGAGGAACCAATAGTTAAAAAAGAACAAGAAAAAGGTAAGCCTGTTATTAGCGGTGGAGCTATGTTCAAAGGGAGAGCTGTTGAAACTTTGATCGAAGGTTTGCCAAAAAGACCATGGGAAGATTTGAATGAATGTCCATATGAAGATTTTAAGGAACTTGGAAGAATTCATGTTGATCCATTTGGAAATGCACACATTTGTCAAGGTTTAAGCATTGGTAACTTTTGGAAAACCCCACTATCAGAATTAATCAAGAATTATAATGCCGATTCAAATCCAATTTGTGAACCATTAATGCAAGGAGGTCCTGCCCAATTAGTCAAGAATTTTGATATTAATCATGAGGATGAATATGTTGATGAATGTCATCTTTGCTATCTAGCCAGATTGAGTTTAATCGATAAATTTCCAAGATATCTTGCCCCAAGACAAGTATACGGATTAGATTAAACGATAAAATCGTAATTTTTAGTTTTTTTACGTTTTTGTCGATATTCTTCACTAACGAAAGTGTTAAATATAACTTTTTATGTGATTTATTGGTAGGAATTTTAATCAATGAGGTTTACTTATCCTCTCTAAAATCTAACTGTGTTGATTAGGTATGATTGAATCAGAAGAAACTTTTAAATTATTTCGAGATAGTTGTGATTTAATTACAGAAAGCATAAATGAGCTAATTTTCATTACAAATCAAAGAAATGAAATCGAGTACAGCAATAAATTTCCTGTAATAAAATCTTTGGGTTATAAAAATGATGAACTAATAGGAAATTCTTGGTTAAACTATGTATGTCCTGAAGATCTCGAAACTACTATTAATCTTTTGGAAAAAATTCTCCTTCTATTCCAAAAAAGTCAAAGTTTATTACCTTTAGGTGCTTTTTTCAAATTAATACTTGTACAAAATAAAGTATTTTTTCAAAAATTTTAAGTGAAAAATTTTGGTAAAAGGAACTGTAAAATGGTTTAACAGCCGAAAGGGCTTTGGATTTATAAACTCTGAAGAAGGTAACGATGTATTTGTTCACTACACCGCATTAAGTGGAAAAGATGACGAATATAAAACGTTAAATGAGAATGATAAGGTTGAATTTGAAGTTGTCGATGGACAAAAAGGGCCACAAGCTTCAAATGTTGTCGTAACCGAAAAAGCTCCGCCTAATCCGTATAATCGAGGCGGCGGTAGAAGAGATTTCCGTTTTTAACCTTATGAATTTTTATAAATCTACAAAAAAGAAAATATAATATAAGAAACAAATAATAATTAGTAAAAATCTGTTTTTGCGATTGTTATCGAATCTTATCTTTTTTTTTAATTTATTTATTTTAACTTGTAAAATCCTTATAGAAAGAATTTTTTATCTAATAAAATAATTAAAGAATAATAAAGTGAGGTAAGTGGATATAGATAAAATTTATAGGGAAATGCCATTAAAAAAGATCCCTTGGAATTACGAAACACCTCCAGATTCTTTAATTGAATTAGTTAACAGGGAGAAAATAAAACCTTGTAAAGCTATTGATTTAGGCTGTGGTATTGGTAATTATACTATTTACATTGCCACTAAAGGATTTAATGTTACTGGAATTGATATTTCTCCTTCAGCCATATCGATAGCTAAAAAGAAAGCTAAAGAAAAGGGAGTTGAGTGTAACTTCCTTGTTGCAGATATTGTTAGTAATATTGAAGATTTCAAGATCAATTTTGATTTTGCATATGATTGGGAATTTTTGCATCATATTTTTCCTGAAAAAAGGCAGAAATATGTTGAAAATGTGTATAAAATACTGAATCCAAAGGCAAAATATCTTTCGGTTAGCTTCAGTGAGAAAGATCCTTGCTTTGGCGGTCAAGAGAAATATAGAGAGACCCCTTTAGGTACAGTTTTGTATTTTTCTTCCGAGGAGGAGCTAAAAAACCTTTTTGAATCATACTTTAAGATAATCGAATTAAAAACAATAGAAATTAGAGGAAAACCTGTACCCCATATCGCAAATTATGTGTTTATGGAACGTAAATGAAAAACAACAAATAAAGCAAGTTAAGATGTCTCTAATTCCCTCTGCTTTTTCACATTTTTTTTAAAAAGAATTATAGATTCCTCCCTTGCTTTTAGCAGAGTTCTTTCCATAATACCTTCCATTTCTTTCGATGGTAGAACTTTTTCTTTTAATACTCTTTTATAGAGTAAATATTCATCCTTTCTGCTGATAAATGGATCTACTTCTTCTTCATTTATAAAATTCTTTATAGTCGTATTTTTTCCGTTACAATTACCTTCTGTGAGATCAAAATGGAAATTTTTATACACTAAGAAGCAGTGAACCATAGGTACGTAGGGGATGTTATATTTATTTAGTATTTGATTTGTATCTGAAGAGATTTCTTCTGTTAATTTATAGATACCTACATGTTTATAGAGAGGTATATTAAGTTCTTCCGCAAGACCAGCTATTACCGCATGTTTTGTTGTGCATGTACCCTTGTTCTCCTTAAAAAAGATCATTTTATCTTCATAATTTGTATTATAACCATAATCTATATTGTGTACATACTCACAAGCATCCTTGAATGATGTTATACCCAATTCTAAAAACTTTTTTGAGATTTCTCCAATTGGGTTAATTGCCGTATCAGGTAATTTATCAAGTGAATCCATATTATTGGTTTAAATTGCAGATATTTAAACTATATCTCTATAGACTATAGAAATTTCCATTAAAATCATTCAATTTTATAATTAAAAAGTCAAGAGAATTTAGGTTCTTAAGTGTTTCACTATATACAATATTTTAAGTTCTTCTCTATTTTTCACTTGTATGTAGAAACTTAGCAAAATTTAAATTATATTTTAATTAAGATGAAGTTATGAATTTTGAAAATTTAATATATGAAGAGAAGGATAAAACTGCGTTTATAACACTCAATCGTCCAGAAGTTAAAAATGCTTTAAGCATGAAACTCTCTGATGAAATAGTTGCCGCAATAGAAATCATTAGGCAATCTAAAAAACTTAAATTTCTGGTTATTAAAGGAGCAGGGAATAATTTCTGTGTTGGAGACGATATTAGTGAAATGGTAAGGTGGGGTGACGCTAATGATATAACTCGTCGTGCAAGATATTATCAAAATATGGCTAATCAACTTGAAGAATTAGATAAAATCACAATTGCTGCTGTAGATGGATATGCAGTTGGTGGTGGGTTAGAAATAACCATGGCTTGTGATTTTGTTATTGCCACTGAACGCTCAAAGTGGGGAATGCCTGAAGTAGATGTTGGAATAACGCCTGGATGGGGGGGTACGACACGATTGGCTCGACTCATAGGTCGAAGGAGAGCTAAAGAAATTAACCTTCTTGGTGCGCTTCATTCAGGTAAAAAAGCCGTCGAATGGAATTTGTGGAATAGATTAGTTCCTAATGACCAACTCGATAATGAGGTTGAAAAGCTATTGGAAGTACTTAAATCTAAAAACCAACAAGGGATGCGTCAATTAAAATTTATAATCAATCGTGGAGTAGAATGTGATCTGTATACTGCGCAAGGCTTCGAGGTTCTATCAGCTGGTTTAACTGGAGCCGTTAATGGAATGTGGAAAATAAAAGATGCTGATCAAGGGAAGGGTGTTATCGGTTTTAATCGAAAGGATGGATTATGGCAAACCAGAAGAGGATTAGCAAAAGACTTTTGGGTTGATTAAACATAACTTATAATAAGCTTAACTTTTTTATACTTATTCCCTTTATGATATAATCACTACAAAAAAGAGAAAAAATAAAAAAAAT
>JAHLWJ010000646.1 GCA_019057975.1 Promethearchaeota archaeon
TCAGGAAATTTGCTCATTTATATTAATTTATATATGGAAAACTATAAAGATTTTCAAAAAAAACCAAAATTCAGAACGCGAAATATGAGCAAAGAAGATTGGCGTGCGATTTCCACTGCAAAAAAATTCCTCTTGAAGTCGTTAACACCCGCTTCATCAATAATTACGATTGATCAATTGTGTAAAGTTTTAAAGAAGTTTTACATGAAAAGAAAAATAAATAGGGTTAGAGTTTCTCCACAAAATGTAAGCAGTAAAGCATTTCATGAGCCGAACTACGATGATTACTGCGAAACAGACGAAATTGGTGACTATAATGAACTATCTTCAATTATGGAAGAGGAAGATTCTGAAACATATTTAAAGGAACTTCAAAATTCAGATTTCATGGAAGACCCTTGCCTTTATGAAAATATTGGAGAAGAAGAATACCATCATAATTCACCCGTAGATCTCGAACCTCTAATAAATCATTTTGAAGAATTTATCGAACGGGGCAATAAAAAAGAATCATCAGAATTAAGTTCAGCCAGTGAAAAAGTAATTGAGAAAATCAAGGATTTAGATTTAAACACGACGGACATAGAGAAGTTAATAGAAGAGGTTGAGCGAGATAAAGAAAATGAATCGATCAAGGAATACCTCGCAGAGGCTCTTAAATCTACGGATATTGATTTTGACAAGGATATTTTTAAGCAATTAGACTCCAATGAAAAATTAAAGCAATTATGGAAGGATAACGAAAATCTGAAAACTGTTGAAATTGAGGATCTAATTGCGATTCTGAATAAAGAAAATCAAAAAGACGACGCCTCCAGAAGTTATGATAATTTCATTAGTGAAATAAGTAAAATGGTATCTGATTCTCAAACTGCTTTGGAAGGAAGGCTCTTGTTAATTGAGAACCAGGACCAATTTAATGAGACCGAAAGAAAAGTAAATGATGTCTACATTGAAAATGAAGATATGAGATCAATAGAATTATCTTACAATGAAATCGTGAAGACACATAACAACATAATAACTAAGTTGAAGTATTTATTTCGAGATTTGAGAAATCAAAATGATGTTGACAATTCTCAAAAAAGAGGACGATTAAACAATAAGTTTATTAAAGCAGTTACGAGCGATTTTAAGTATAATAAATGTTTCACGAGAAAATTAACACAAAAAGAATTAAAAATCTTAATGATGGTAGATATCAGTGGAAGTATGGCAGGAATCAAATTAGAAGCGGCCAAAGTTGCTATGGTAATGTTATGTGAATCACTCTTTGAAATTGCTCAATTGCGTATCGTACTCTTTACTGGCGAATATGACGCCTTAAACATTCAATTGAAGGATTTTGAAGAACACCCTGATATTAAAAAATTTGATAAATTTGGACGCCATCAGCGCATTGGGAGCAATCTAGATGGTGTGTCTCTAAAACATGAAGCAGCTAAACTGGAAAAGAATGTATTAATTTTAATGATTTCTGATGGCCAACCTGCAGGTACTCAATATGGATTGAATGACGCAATAAAGGAGATTCAAGATGTTAAAAAAAAATTTAAAGTCTATGCTTTTTCAATTGATGCTAAAGGAGATTATCTCAACAAACTATACGGTAACGACTGGATTTTAACAAAATCATCAGATAGAACAGATCTAGCGGAAAAATTGACACAGTTCTGTAAATTTGTTGTAAAAGAATTCTTCCGGTAAAATTTATTATTATACTGTATTAAAATTGCTGCTTCTCCATTTTTATAAGAATATATTAGAGTTGTAAATTGAACATTTGAAACCTTTTTTTGATATAATATATTAACATTTATTATAACTAAAATCAAATAGAGTGAGATTAAATGTTTGATTATATATCTTATAAAGATGTTGATTTAAAAGGAAAGAAAATTTTGATAAGAGTTGATATAAACTCTAATATCGATATTGAAAATAATAGAATTCGAGAATCACCTCGTATTCACGCTTTAATTCCCTCATTAGATGAACTTAAAGATAGTGCTGTAGTAATAATGGCACACCAATCTCGACCAGGCAAGAATGATTTTACTTCTTTAGAATTACACGCTGGAGAAATAAGGAAACTGTTAGATCGCCCTGTTAAATACGTTGAGGATGTATTCGGAGAAAAAGCAATTAATGCAATAAAGGATCTTAAGGTAGGCGAAGTATTAGTTCTTAATAATGTACGAACTTGGGAATTTGAAACTAAACAATTTAAAGACTTTTCTGAAGCAGCAAACTTGGAGATGATTAAAACCCTATCGCCATTATTCGACTATTTCATCGCAGATGCATTTGGAGCAGCCCATAGAGCACAACCCTCGATAATTGGGTGGCCAACATTAATCGCAGGACCCACAACCATCAAAGAGTTCGAATATATGAGTAAAATCTTAGAGTCTCCCGAAAAACCAATGATTATGCTTATTGGAGGAGCGAAAGCTATAGATAAATTTAAAGCCATGAAGTTCAATTTTGAAAACGAAAAATTAGATTACGCACTCTGTTCTGGTTTAACAGCGATATTAATCTTTGAGGCTATAGGAGTTGAAACTGGAGAAGCAAACCGAGGAGCAATAGCAAAAGATTTAGAGAAAGCAAAGGATGACATTAAGGA
>JAHLWJ010000647.1 GCA_019057975.1 Promethearchaeota archaeon
ATACATTAACGGCTAATTTATTATTTTCGTAAATGTAGTGACTCGATAATTTGTCGGTATTTACTGATATCTTTATCCTTAAGATAATTTAGCAATCTTCTTCTTTTGCCCACCATCTTTAATAGACCTTGTTTTGAATGAAAATCTTTCTTATTTTTTACCAGATGTCCGGTAAGATCATTTATTCTTTCGGTCAATAAGGCAATTTGAACTTCTGGTGAACCTGTATCTGAAGTATGATGCTGATATTTTATTATTATTTTCTCTTTCTCATCTTTAACAAAAACCATATAATTGTCTCCTTTTATTTTTTGTTTCTTTGTGTTTTATTATACTATTATATCTTTAATATTTTAACATAAACCATTATACCCTTCAACCTTATTAATACAGTATCGAGTATATAGTTAAAAAAACGAAATAAAAGATAGAAATAGTTTATACTAACATTTCTTTCGTATCGCGTATCGAGTATAAAATACAGTAATAAGCAATATGTAATGAGTAATAAGATTAAATTTCTGAAATTGCAAAAATATTTTACATATTACACATTACTTGTTACATGTTAATTATCATTTTATGGGCAATTAAAATATCCTCCTCTATCTGTTTCTTTAATAAATTTGGATGGCTAAAGCATTTTTCATCTCTTATTTTTTGAAGAATGTTAATACTAACCATTTCTTTGTAAATATTTTTGTCAAAATTAATAATGTGTACTTCTACGGTTAACTGTTTTTCTTCAAAGGTAGGTTTAAAACCTATATTCATTAAACCATAATATTTTTCATTATCAATTTTAACTTCCACCAAATAAACTCCGTTAACAGGGAGGGATTTATCCGACTGTAGCTCGATATTAGCTGTAGCGAAATTTAATAATTTTCTTCCTCTGCCCTTTCCATAAATTACTCTTCCTGAAATATTTATATTATGTCCCAATAATTTTCTTGCTTTTTCGATTTCTCCTAACCTGATATATTTTTTTATTATAGTGCTGCTAATTATGATATTGTTTATTACTATTGGTTTTAATATATTAGTTTTAAATTTGTAAGACTCACCATATTTTCTTAAAATATCTGTATTCCCTTTTCCCTGAAAGCCAAATTTATAATTAAAACCTACAAAAAGTTCTTCTACCTGCAAACTATTGACTAAAATTTTACTTATAAATTCGTCAGGTGACATTTTACTCATCATTTTATTAAATCTAATAATAAGAAAAACGTCAACATCCAAATCTCTAATTTGATCTATTCGTTCCTCCAAAGTAGTTAACAAAAAAACATTACTTTTTGGATTAATTATTTTTTCAGGATGAGGATCAAAAGTAGCAACAATACTTATTCCATTATTCTTTTTAGCTTTATCGGTAGTTAGTTTTATCAATTTTTGATGTCCTAAATGTACCCCATCAAAGACACCTAAAGCAATATATCGCTTCTTTTTAGGTAATATTATATTTTTTGAATATCTTACAATTTTCATAATTAGTTATTTTAAATCGAGTTAGCAAATTTAATAATTTTTAAAAACCTTTACTGGTTTAAAAAATATATTTCCCCCGTTCTCTTTAATCGAAGTACCAATGGACAGCAAATTACCTTTTACATCAAATATTTTAACAAACATGTTGTTTTTTGTTTTTAGTATCACCGGGATCTCAATAATTTGCTTACTTGATATAACCCCACCGTTTAAAACGATTTTGATTGCTTCACTTTTTACAGTTATTCTACTTAAATCTTTTAGGGTAGAATCAATGCTAATAAGATATTTCTTTCCTAAAGCTTTCTCTTTTTTTAATTCTTCTAAATTTAATGAATCTTCAAGGCTAAAATTACCAATTTTCTTTCTTATCAAATTTGATAAGTGAGCACCACAACCCAACTCATTGCCTATATCATTACATAATGTTCTAACATATGTGCCCTTTGAACAAATTACCTCAAATTTAATAATTGGATTAATATTTTGATTATAATTTATTAAATTAAGTTGATATATTTTGATTTTTTTAGGATTTCTTTTTACTTCAATGCCCTTCCTGGCAAGGCGGTATAATCTTTCTCCCTTATAATGGTTTGCAGAAAACATCGGGGGAATCTGGCTAATTGTACCTTCGTATTTATGAAATATATCTTTAATCCTTTTTTCATCAATATCAGTTTTAACTTCTCTTCTTTGAACAATCTTCCCTTCAGAATCTTGGGAATCAGTGCTTATGCCTAAAGTCATTTCGCCCTGGTAGTGTTTTTTCATACCTACTAAAAATTCAGCAATTTTTGTAGCTTGACCAACACATACCAATAAAACACCAGAGGCAGATGGATCTAATGTTCCCGCATGTCCCGCTTTAGAAATACCTAAAATATTCCTTGCCTCTTTTACAGTTTGATATGAACTAATTCCTTTTGGCTTAAATATATTTAAAATACCATTCATCATTCTTCACAAGACTTTATTTCTTTAAATAGTTCGGAAAGAATTTTCTCTTTTATTTCGCCCAACTTTCCCGAACATAAACAACCAGCAGCATTTGGATGGCCGCCACCTTTAAATTTACCAGCAAATTTATTTACGTCAAAATTTCCTTTAGAGCGAAAACTAACCTTTATTTTAT
>JAHLWJ010000009.1 GCA_019057975.1 Promethearchaeota archaeon
TGCTCGAAATTCATCTAAATCTTTTTTTGAACCAATTAACATTATTGGGATATCTCCCGCATTCTCTCTAACTATTTTTGTCCAATCGGGTAAATGTTCTAGACTCATTGGATTAGTTATATCATAAAGAAAGAATGCACCATTTGCTCCTTTACTATATTGAGAAAGTAGAAATCTGAATCTTTCTTCACCACCAAAGTCCCAGATTTGTAATTTGACTTTCTTGTTGTTAAAGAGTGTTGTTTTAGAATAGAAATCAACCCCTAGTGTCAGTTTTAAGTCTTGCATGAAGTATCCTGAGATATATCTAAGAGTGAGTGATGTTTTTCCTACTGAAGCATCACCCAACATCATTAATTTAAACGTATAATCGTACTCTGTCATTCTCCTCAACGATTAATTTGCTTCGGGAATTTTTCTTAGCTTTTAAGAGTAATATCATTTTAAAAGCTCAAGTAAAACTTTATGATATTAATATACCTAATATTAATTAATTTTTGTTTAATTTAAATTTAATATTTCATATTAAGCAAAAATCATACCAATAATAAAAGGATATTAAGACAAGAATGGGATATTGAGCAAGGAATTAATGAATATTCAAAAAATATGAAAATCAAAGCTAATAAAACGCCAAATGCAAAATAATAGCCAAAATAGGTTATAGTTGTAGTTAAAGGGACTATAAAAGGGGGAACGTGATAGAGAGCAAATAGGATCGATGAAATTATAACAGAATATGCTAATTTTATTTTATTATTAATTTTTTTTATGATAAATCCTCTAAAAAAGGCTTCCTCACAAGGACCAATTATAATTATTTGTAGTATCACAAGAATGATTATTTGTATTATATTGGGCAGGATGGGGAGAGTATTAATTACTCCTTCTTGTCCTACTTCAATAAATCTAGTGCCAAACAAATTTTCTATTATTATATGTCGAAAAAAGATGAGAATGAAATCTCCAAATGAGAAAAATATGACGCCAATACTTAAACCAGCGACAACTTTAATCAAAATATCATTGTTCTTCTGAAACCCCATTTCAAACAATAATTTTTTGAAGGTTTTTTTCTCAATTTTACTAGAAATATAAGCAGGTATAATAACGAGGAGTATCTCCAGAAATATTAACCCTATTAAAATCCAAGGGTTTTCTCCTAATTGTATTGACATTTTATTATAAATTTGCTTTTCATTTAACCTTAAAAAATCAAAAAATTAAATATCTCATTATTATTATTATTATCCCTATTTTTTAGTTCTTGTAATGACAATAAGAGAAAATCCTATTAGGATTAATAATGATAAATTAACACTTCCTAATAGGAAAAGTGCATTAAGAAGTAATATAGGCTCGACAAAAGAACAAATTTTATTAAAAGATTTAAAAATTATTGCTAAAGAATATCTTGAGCTTGAAAAATTGAAGAAAACATTTTCTAAGATTATCTTGAAAAATCTAGACGAATTAGATTTTTCACATTTTATAGAATCTCCAAGATTTTATATTAAAGAAAAATTTCTAAAGAAATCATTATTATCTTCGAATTTAAGAGGTTTAAACATCGTAAGTGTTGATGGAAGCTCAGTGACAAAGAAATTCATGAATGTTGATTTCTCATTTTTAAAAGGAATCGCTGTAAAATATTATTTTAAAGAAAATCATGTCGCAAATATTGATTATTTCCCAGATTTGATTGGTTTTAATAATTATTTTGTTCAGGGGGATTTTTTTAATCGAGATGAGAGTACGGTTGATGCTAAAGTCTCAATGGACATGAGATACTTAGAAATCAATTTACTTAATGAGATGATAAAAAAATCTAATGATATTGATCTCATAATAATTGATGGATCCATAGTTATTATGCCCATAAATTTATTATTTTCGAAAGATCCTGAGATATCGATAAAATATGATATTTTATTAAAAGAATATCACAAATTATATTCAAATTGCAAAGAAAAAGGTATTATCCTAATTGGCTCAATTAAGGATACAAGAACATCTGCATTATCAAATCTTTTATGTGACTCAATTCAATTATTAAAGCCAAGTTATTCAAAATTGAGCGATTTTATTAAATTAAATTATAGAGAAGTTATTCGATATTTCTCAGACATTGATTTATTAAATAGATTACTAAAAAAGTCTGAAAGGAGCTGTATTTTTAATTGTAAACGAGAGATCGATAAAATAAGAGACACCGGGATAAAAAAGGAAATCCCATATTATTTTCCACTTTCATTTTATGCATTTTATCTTAAAACAACAAGATATGATACACCTTGTAGAATCGAATTTTTTATGGATGAAAAAGATTCTATTGAAAAAGCTTCTAAAAAAGCAGATTTAATTTCTTCAATTTTATTACCTATATCAAGTTTAAATGAACACTATGGACTTCCTATTCCTCAAATTGAGGCACACAAACGTTCTGTGTTTAAGCCAAATGAGGTTGATCTTTTGTTGAATAATCTGACAAGAATTTTGCATATGGAAGGGATTTCGCTATTAGAAAAAAGAAGAAATAGAAGACCTTTTTAGTCTTTAATATATTGCAATCGGTTTAAAATAATATCTTCGAAGAAAACATGTATTTTTTCTAGTTTTTCATTCTTATAACCAATGTCAATTATTCTTTTTTCTAACTCATCTATATCTGACCTACTAGAACTTATGTAATAGACATAATGAGCTTTCTCATAATTTAGAAATCTCTTTAGTTCTTTAAGGAAAACAATTAGTATTTCAATCCCTTTATAACCTCCCTCCCAACTATGATCAATACCTTTTTTATTTATAATTTCCTTTATTAATGGAGAGGATGGTAAATATGGGGGATTAAAAATTATAATATTAAATTTAGATCTTAAAGATTCTGGAAAAGATTTAAATAAATCAGATTGAAAGTATTCAATTTTATTTTTGCTTTTATTAAGAATTTCATTTCTTTTAGCACAAATTATTGAATCTTCTAAAATATCAGAGGCATATATTTTAGGATTGAATTTTGGGTAGAGAGATTTAAGTATTTGAAAAAAAATTGCGATGATACCAGTACCAGTACCCATATCTAATACATTTTCAATTTCTTCTAACTTAATTCCATCAAATAGATCATCATTTATTTTTTTTCTAAAATAATCAATTAATAAATATGAATCATCAGAGGGATAATAAACATTCTTCAAATCACATTCGATTAAAGGATCGGGTACAAATTTAATTGTTATCAAATCCTCAGTAGTTTTAGTTTAGGAATAAAAAAATTTTGCTTAGTTCTATAAATTCTTCAATGTTAAAGTTAAATAATTTTTTATTTTCATAGTTATTTTCGCGTAAAATTTCTAAAATTTTCACTTTTGTATGGTAAGGGTCATTATTAGCTTTAAAATAAAAGTAGAGGGCATTCACGATGTTTTTATTTTTGTATGGCATGATTCCAGCAATAAATTTTAAAAATAATTGAACTGATTCTTCTTTCAATAAAATAGGATTTAGACTTTCTTTGGGAACAATTTTAATAAGAGTAAGATCAATTTTTGGCATAGGATAAAAGCTATTTCGCGGAATTGAATACTTTACAACTGGCTTCATAAAAGAATTTAAACCTATGCTAATTCTAGAAAATCTCTTATAATTTTCTGATAAAAAAACTCGGTCTGCAATACTTTTTTCAATAGTCAATATCCCTTGAGGAGGATTTTTTTTGAAAAACACTTTTTCTAAGATAGGCCCAGTTATCTTATATGGAACATTTGATATAGCCTTATTGTGTGATGGAATATCAACTTTTAAGATGTCATCATTAATTATTTCAATATTGTTATATATTGAGAATTTTTCTGAAAGATATTTGCTAAGAATCGGGTCAATTTCAACTGCATATACTTTCTTTGCTTTTTCTATTAATGATTCTGTTAATGCACCTATACCAGGTCCAACTTCTAATATAATATCCTCTCTTGAAATCTCAGACAAATTTATTATTTTTTCTAATATATTTGTGTTGGTTAAAAAATTTTGACCTAAATGTTTTTTAGGCTTGAAATCCAATTGATTAAGGATTAGTTGTACATCTTTAAAATTCATATTATTTATTCATATTTTTGAGTTTTACTAAAAAGGTAGTACTTTACATCTCTTTGGAGTTCTTTTATAATTCTTTGAGAAATTAGTTTAGCTGGATTTGAAATACTCGTCCTATCTGTAATATCTTGAAATGTTACGAATTTTTGTCTTTCTCTTGCTTCAAGGATTTCCCACATATGTTTTTGACCTATCCCTGGTAGTAATTTTAAAGCGTGCATTCTAGGTGTAATCGAAGTAGAGTTGTTAAAAAAATTGATAAATTCTTCCTCATATTTTAAAACCTCCTGTTCAAGAATAGGCTGAATTAACGCTTTTGATGTGCTAGTTAAATCATCAAGATCGATTTTCTTTAAGACTTCTCTTAATTTATCTTCGTTTAAAAATCCCTCATAGGTTTTTTGTTCTTGAACTTTAATATCAGAGTTTTTATTTATTTTAACTTCATAAAGAACAAAATCTGGAAAAGTAAGAACTTGCGCTATCGGTGTTTTTGCCCAGCTTGGTCTATCTTCCTCGGGATGACCATGCAAAAGAAGATCTAAGATTACAATTTCCCGAAATTTTTTTATAAACTGTTTTTTCTTTCTGGGGCCACTTTGATAGCCTCTTCTGCGAGGAGGACCTCTGTATCGATCTCTTCTTTCCATCGTTACCAATAATTTTAATTTTTACTTTTCCTTTAGGTATTTCAAAATTTCAATTTTTATAAACTACTTAATGAATTGGGGTAGTACATTAGAATTTAAAACAATATAGATTTATAAATTCTTCGATCTAAATTTATATCTTCTATTTATTGAATATTTGTTTAATTCTTTATATAATTTTTATGAGTAAATGGAAATTTAGAAACTAAAATAAAGAATAGCTCATTAATTGTTTAAATGCAATATTCGGCTTTCAGTTGAAAAAATTAGTAGTTATAATTTACAAGAGTATCTGATGAAATAAGGATGCAATAATCGCTTGATGACATTTTAACTTGATTCTATTTCTTCTAGCTCTTGAATTATCACTTCTAACTGTTCGTTATTTAATGTTTTTCCGGTAAAAGATTTTTCAAGTATTACCCTAAGCTCCGGAACTGATTTTGGAAAGATGTTAATAATATTAATCGTATAAATTTCTTCAAAATCATACTTATCCATAAGAAATTTTTTTATTTTTTTTGCCTTTGTGACATCTATTTTGGCAAATTTATTAACATAATTATAAGTAATTTCTTGAAAATGAGACATACCTTCTTCAGAATCAATTTCTTCCATTTGTTCCTTTACATATTCCATCATTTCTTTTACTTCCGGGATGGAAACCGTTTTTTCGTCTATCTTTCGTCCAGACATTGCCATACCAATATTGATATCTATTTTATTTTATAGAAACAGGATTTAATCTTAGGTGTTCTGTACCAATAATTAGAGTTTTTGTTGAGTTCCCTAATTTTACTTCCACTATATAACAGCGTCCTCTTTTATCTATGATTGTGCCAGTACGTCCGTGATAACGTCTGTGAGGCATCCCTTCCTTATGTTGAGAGGAGTCAGTAATTATATCAACTTTATCATTTACTTCATAATCTATTAAATATTTTTCAATACTTCCAAGTCCTCGTTTACGGACATTTTTTCTGTGCCTTTGGCGACTTTTAGCCCTATAGCCCTTGTGAGAAGTCATGATTTTTTCCTGTTCTTACTAAAGCCCAAAGGAGTTGTTATGCAGGCTCTAATTAAATTATAACATATTACATGATTTATTTACTTTTTTATTAAACTTAATATTCTTAGAAGCCATAATTTCATACCTTATAGATCTACTATAGAACGAGTTAAAAGCACCAAACAATTTTGAAATAAATAATTGTTTATTTATTTTTTGATTTTATATAAGTGTTTTATTTAGTATCAATCTTAGATTAAGATTTCTAGTACATCTAACTCTTTGCATGTTAGTGGTGTTTTAAAGATTTCTGAAAATGAGGGAGATGTTCTCCCATCGTCGCCGTTAATAAGTTCCTTTATATAAGTTCCCCCTTGTGTTTTGATTGTAAATTCAAATAAATTAGATTTTACATATTTCCCTTCTATTTTATAGACATATTTCTTTCTAATTTTATCAGCACGCCGATGGGAAACCCTGTTGGGTGTTCGTTGATGGATTTCTTGATTTTCAAATGTATTTTTCAATTTATTTAATTTTTCTTCAAATTTTTCTTTAGATATCTTATTGTCAGACCCTACTAAAGATTTATAAACTTTTTTAGTATCTTTTGCTTCTGTTTTAAGTCTGACCACTTCTCTTTTACTGCTATATCTTAAATTTTGAATTCTAACCTTCTTCTTATTATTTCGATTTACAATTTTCTCTATTTTAGATAGATCTAATTTGCGGATTTTGGGATCTCTTAATTCGAGAATGAATGGTCTTCCTAAACCTAGCATCCTCACATCTATATCTTCTCTTCCAGCACCATGAAACTTTGAATCTTTAGCTTCTGATTCTTTAATGAATTCTGGGCTTACCAATTCTTCTACACTTATTAAATATTGTTTTCCAGTAAAATTACATATTTTACATCCTTTTCCCATGCAATTTCTACAAAACCAGTGAGTTTGGGGGATTCCCCTCATTAATTTATTATATCTCCCAAAAATAAAAAGAGATTTCAGGTTTAATTTGACACTAAATAATTCATAACCTATAAAATATACTAATAAAACATCTGGATTATTGAATTCAGGAGGTTTATTAAGTTTTCCCATCAGAATTTTGCCGACTACACGATTGAAATGACTTTTGAAAGATTCTGCTTCTAAAATGTTGAATTCTGCTTTAAATTTATCCTCCTTATTTATTATTTGAGAGTCTGGAGTTGATCCAACTAAGAAGTTATTAAATTCAATTCCTTCAAGAACATCTATACTTTTTTTTGCATACTTTTCTATTTCTGAAAAAATGTTATTACATAGATGACAAGATTGGTTTGTATTCTTTTGTGTATATTCTCTTCCCTCATTTTTTAACACAGTCTGAGCAGGTAAATATTTGGCTTTTTCGGCTAATAATTTTAGATAAAATATTGCCTCTTTTTGTTCCTGATTATTATTCGATAAATATTTTCTATGATTTTCCATAGTTAATGAAAGTAATAAAGAATCTCCTCTTTTTTGGTTTGTTGTTTGTGATGCTAAAAGAGAAAACATTCTACCAAGACAATGGACGCATATATAATATTCTTGGTAAATTTGTAGAACTTTGTCAAAAATCATATTCACTTAAATCT
Organism: Promethearchaeota archaeon; assembly: GCA_019057975.1. The sequence goes on from JAHLWJ010000009.1 coordinate 7,382, forward strand.
AGTAAATCATTATTTATTGATTTTATCTAAGATATGAGAGTGTATTTAAAAAAAATATAAATTACATAACCGTGTCATGAGGTTCAGAATCTTTTTCGCATACCTAAATTCCGGTTCAATACTTGAATATATCAAAGATTGACTGTATAGCTTGTCTAGTCATTCTCTTGGTCCCAACCAAGGTCACGAAGCACAGATCCTAACGTTTCTGATTCTTCCTCTAATACAAATTCAGTATCATATTCAGAAGCAGAAGATTCAATTTCAAAATCAGGAGGTGCTAATTCTTCTAAAGAAGGTAGTTCAGCTGATGATGGTAATTCTTCTACCGGAGGAGATTCCTCATAAGTCGTTGCTTCTTCTATAGGTGATGGTTCTTCAGAAACTAAATCCTCTTCAATTTCCATTGGTGTGTAGTCATCCAGAGCAATTGGAGGAACTTCATCGTCATAAACTTTAAATTGTGGATGAGTTTTAGAGATAGATGTTTCTTCAAATTGAGGGGTGATAGTTTCCCCTATTTCTTTCACTTCATGATCAATGCCAATGTCAATGGATTTTGGGATTGAGACAACATTACTATCAACTTCTGCTTCAAGATCCTCGAATTCTTCGCCTTCTTTTTCCCAATCATCCAAAAATCCTAATAAGTCATCTAAAGCAGCTTTATCTTGTTCAACTGAAGGCTTTTTAATGGTTGAAACCTTTTCCTCCATTTTTTGTTGCTTGATTTTCTCCATTTCTGACGCTTCTAAAGAAAGCATCATTTCAGTTTCTTCGTCGCCAGAAATTAATTTATTCAGCTTTCTTGCTAACTCTCTCAAATAACCTAGATAAAATCCTATTCGGACAACAGCTCTTAACCCCCCAAATACGATAAATTCATCATTTATTGCCATTAATATGCTATATCCAGAAGTATTATGCAAGATAATTTCAGTTAAAGCCCCATGGTCAGTTGCTTGATTTAATCTTAAACCTAGATCAATTAAAGCTGTACTTGAGGCCGAGGTTGCATCCGCATCAAAATCTGAAGAAGATGAGGTTGCTACTTTCATCCCTACTCTATCAAGGACTGCCAAATTTTCTAATTCAGTTTTATTCTCTTCATCTTTTAGAAGATACATCATTTTTTCTTGGATATCTTTAGCAATCGATGACATTTATTATTCCTATACAAGATAATTTGAATTGAGATTTAAGTATAAATAGAAAGACTATTTTAATATATTTTTTCTTTATTCTATTTTGAGAACTTATCTAAATTCATTTGAGTAGTAGAAGATTGTTCAATCTTCCCAAAAGAATAATCAGATAGGTCAGTAATTATCATCTTAATTTTATCGACTACTTCTTTTGGAGTTAGATCATTTGTGTCAATAGGAAACATATTGGTTTTAGTAGATAAGAATTGTTTATAATAAGCAAGAATTTTTAGTAAATAGTTATTATCATCCTCATTCCACTCTCTTCTTATTTTATCAAGTGAGCCTCTCTGTACAATCCTTTTTAAAATTACATCAGGTTTCGCAGTCAAATAAATTATATAATTTTCTTTCCACTTAATGGAATTATATGTATCTAGAATAAGAGTAAAATCTTTCTCTTTAAGATTTAAACTCTTAGAATAAATTAATACACATAAAGGTGTTCTATCTAATACCATTATTCTGCCGTTATATCTGTTATCAAAATTAATAATATTTTGATTTCTTCTAATGAGTTGTTGAAGAAAATGAAGTTCACTTCTAAAACCAATCTGCTTGTCTGAGGAACCAAACGGAAATGGCGGTTTTTTTACATATCTTTCAGGAAAAAATTTAAATTTATTATTATCTTTGAGTATTTTTTTAAGAAGATTGAAGACAGTTGTTTTACCTACTCCATGAACTCCCGCAAGGGATATTACTATATTGTCCTTAGAACCCTTATTCCTGTAAAACGTCTTACTCAATCTTTTTACTCCTATCTACTAATATTTTATCGTGTAAAAATAATTGAAATAATTATAGAGATTATTGATTTTCCTTATTATTAAAATTTTATATTGAGGTAGTAATGAAAGGTTAAAACTAAAAATAGATTAAGACAATTAAGAGAATGTTATAAAAAACACTTGCAATGAGAGTGCTATAGATGTTCCCATTGGTTAATTCCCAAAGAATTCCTAATACTACAAATCCCAAGAAATTCAATAAGAAGTAGGCGGGATTAGGATATATAAATATAATAAAAATTGAATAGATCAATGCAACCGAAAGAATTGTATAAACATTATTACGAAATTTCTGTTTTAAAGCGTTATGCAAAACGCCTCTAAATACAATTTCTAACGATGCCGCTCCAATAGCAATTAATACTATAAGCAAGAAAACCAATATAAAATCTGCATCTCTAATAATTTGATTTTGAATGGTGATCTCAGTTTCCATATCAAAAAAGTCAAAGCCTATCTCGGCTAAATAGCTGATTAAAGAATTGTAAAGAAGGTTAAGTAATATTAAACTAATTGCTCCTATTACACCTATAGAAATGCCTATTAGAATTTTTTTAGAATCTTTAGAAAAGCCTAATTTTGAATAGCTATGATTTTTTGATAATATGTAATATATAGGATAAATAGCAATTAACATTTCAGGAATTTGGCTTACTATAAGCATTTGAATATTTTGTTCAATAGAATCACCTTCCCCTTGAAAAACTAATAAGAAATATATAAGAAAAAAGGCTATTATATAAACGTAAATACAAGTTCCAAAGATATTTATGCCTTCTTTTAAATTCCATTTATCCTTTTTCAATATAAATTTTTGTTCGGGTTCGAATTTTTTGTCTGTAAATATCAATCCTGGCTTTTTTTGGATAGCAATTTTTTTTACCTCAGGAATTTTTTCTAAGGTAGCATTGCATATCGGACATTGTTCTAAAATTGTTGAGGTAACAATTGAACCACAACCCGGACATTTACGTGAAATTTCAACCCTTTGCGTGGAAACTGGTTTATGAATAGGACGTGGTTCTGTTGGTATTTCACTTGGACTAAGTTTTATAATTAACTTACCACAATTTGGGCAATAAGTTTTATGTTTTTCTACATCAGCACCACAATAAACGCAGTATTTAATTTTTTTTTCGTTATCTTTTGACATTATTTACCAATTGCTTTGAAAATTAGAAAACTCTGTTTTCAAGTTAAATTCTTTTTTAAATTAATATTTGCTTTAATATATAAACTAGGGATTAAATAATTTATGTTTATATTTTTATCAGTAATTAATAACTAGATTCAATTGAGAGCTTACGAACAATAAGGAGAGAGTAAGAAGAGCTTTTCATTTCGAAAAACCTGGCAGTGTTCCGATGTCACGTATGAATTTATAAACCGAATTTTTTCCAGTTTCACAATTTCTACCTCGATCATGGCAGAATAGTTAGCATAACTGATGTAAAATATATAGAATTATAACTTGATAATAATATGTTAAAAAAAATTTAATTTCAACTAATATATAGAATTACGTATTTTTGCTCTCATTATTCTTTTTCATAGTCTTTTTTGTAATCGTAGATAATTCCATTAAAAGTAAACTGTGATATAATGAGATGGAATCATAGTACACATCACTCTGATCAGATTTTTCAGCGTAAACTAATGCCATTTGAGCATTCAGAGCAGCTTTCATGAGTAATTCTATCCCTTTATAAATAAGATTTGGACTCCAAGTTTCATTTTGAGGATTAGACCACCACGTAGGACACGAATAAATTCCACGATTATAGAAGTATCTGGCAGTGTTATAGTAATTCTCAATCTCCCAGTCTGTTGTTAAATCTATATTGTTAGCTAAATTCATTAAATTGTTGAGATTTTTCACTAGTTTCCAATAATACTTATGAATATTGTTTTCTGGATGTTTCCACAATGGATAAGGAATGCTTGCTTGAATATCTTCATAGGTTGTACTCCAACTCGATTCACGTGGGATGATTTTTTTATTACTAAGTGGAAAAAATCGATCCAATTCTGAAACAAATACAGTTCTAATTCTTTCTTCCTCATTAATAAGATCTAATGCCTTTTTTAGAAAAGTTTTTTCGTAATTTTTAATATGATGGCCAAATGTCTCGCCATCCATAGCAGTAATAATATATCGATCAATCTCTGTGAAAGATTTTTGCTTAGAGCCTGCATTTGGCTGGAAAATCTCCTTAATTGTTTTTATAAATTCTTTTGCTGATATATTTTTAAAGGAAATCTTGTTACTAAGAATATCATCCCTGAAAAATAATTGAAGTCCATCAGGAGAAGTATAAATTTTATCGTATGGCCAATCCTCAGAGCAAGCTATACCACTCATTATAACCCATTTGTATCCTAACTGACGAATATATTTAGCAACGCTTCCAGATATTGCCAGTTCGGGTGGAAAAAAACCTTTTTTTTGCCATCGACCAAATTCTCTCTTATTTATTTCTTCATTCATCTGAATTTGGTATTGTACTTCTTTTTTTGGGATTAAGGGAAGTATAGGATGATATTTAGCAGTCCCGACAATTTCAATTTTGCTTTCAGATACTAAGTTTTTTAATAAATCCATTGTATCTGATAACCCGAATTCATATAATAACTCAATAAGAACACCACTAATATTTAAACAAAATTTAACATCATCATAATCGTCTAATAAGCTAAATAAAGGTTTGTAGCACTCTTTGTCTATTGATCTTAAAACTATAAGGTCTTGCGACGGCGGTTGATAAACATGAAGCAGATTTGCCCAATATGTTGTCATATTCCTTATTTGGATGGTATTAATTTGCTATATAATAATTTAAGAAAGAAAGAATTTTAACTATGTACTATTTGTTAACAATATCTAAATAGTTTTTGAGTGATAAATTTGAGTGAAATAAAATTTGGTCATCAAATATATTATCTTCATTCTTATGACTTCTTTCGAAAAAAAGTTATAGCAGCGAGTAAGGAAAATTGGGATTCTCTGTGGCTTCCTGATCATCTATCGGGTATGGGTGGTACTTTGGTTGACGATTATTTAAGCCCTTGGGCATTGTTTGGTGCAATGGCAGAATTGGTAAAAGGAAAATCTTTTGGAACGGCTGTTACAGATCCTCATAGAATACATCCCGCGGTTCTAGCACAGTTGTGTACCTCCATTAACCACCTTACAGAAGGGAATCTTATTTTAGGGATTGGAGCAGGAGAAGCGATGAATTTAAAGGCATATGGCATTCCAATCGACCATGCACTTGGTAAAATGAGGGAAGCTATTAATTTTATGAAATTATTTTGGGATAAAGGTAGGGATATTTCATTCGAAGGACAATACTATACTGCGAAAAATGCGGTTTTACTTCCTAAACCCGTATCAGATATCCCAATCTGGATTGGTGCTAATAGTCCTAAAACTTTAAAGCTGACAGGGGAAATTGCAGATGGATGGATGCCTGTAGGAATTGATTCCAAGACCTATAAAACTAAAAAACAACAAATCGTTAAAGCAATGAATGAAAAGGGAAGGGATTTAGACAAATTTTCATTTGGGGTATTCCAATTTATCTTTATAAACGATGATACTAATAAGATCAACCAAAGAATTCGAGGAAATAAATTTGAATTACTAACAAATCCTCGTAGAATAAAAGAATTAGGATATTGGAAAGATGAATACGAACAACTTTATATAGATGCTACCGGCTACAAAAGCGAAGAGTTGAATATTTTAAAGATTGATAGAGATGATGTTTTGAAATTTGATCTTAGAAAATTAGAACCGATAGTAAAAGATATTCCAGATGATTTAATACGCGATGGCACGATGATTGGGACAAAAGAAGAAATTATTAAAAGAATTCGTAAGTATATAGAAGCAGGCGCAAATCATTTCATATTTTCATCTACTAATGGAGCTTCGAGTAAAAATTCTCCATTTACATACTGGGATGCTTCAAGAATAATTAGTGAGGAAATAATTCCATTATTTAAAGATAATAATGTCTAAATTTATTTTAAATTTTATTTGCTTTATTTTTCTATTATAGTTTCTTTAATAGGTGTACCGAAATGAGTTGCACCAGGACCTATATGAACTAAGACCTCATCTCCAATCTTAATATCAACAACAGATATAGCTTTACCACCCACTCCCACTAAGCGAATAGTCTCGGCGTTTTGACAAATGCAACTTATTTGAATTTTTTTATCTCCTATTGAAGCTTCCAATTCAAATCTCAACATTGGCCTTGTTTCAATTTTGACCCTTCCAATTGATACAATTCTAACCTCACCTTTATTTGTAATTGCTAAAACTTTATCTCCACCTTTCAATTCGCTCAGATATTTGGTTCGATATTTTTTTTCTGGATCATCATCAGGTACTAAAACATAAGCAGATACATCCCCCGCGTTGACTCTAAATGGTCTGGACGCCACAAATTGTGTTTCAAATGTTTCTGAATGAATTAAACAAAAGCCTGTAGCTGTTGAGCCTACAAGAAGTCCTTCTCCTACTTTTAGAAGTGATGTTGTATCGACACAGACTCTTTCAGCTTCAGGTATACTCTCAATATTAACTACTTTTGCTTTTGAAAGTTCAATCTGAAAAGTGACATGCATAAGCTTTTTTAATTGAATAATATCATTGATACTTCTTGGCGTCAAAAGTATTCCATCTACTCCAATTTCTAATGTTTTTAACATTAATTCCGCATCATCAACTGTATCTACTGCAGCAATTAAATCAGTATCGGTTTTATGCATTTCGGCTATAAGGTTTTCAAAAGGGATAATTTTCCAGTCTTTAGCCGATACAATAATGAAATCGACTTGTTTACTTTTAGAAAGTTCTATAATCGCTTTCTCATCATCCTTCGATTTTAATTCTTTATAAAATCCAATTATTCCTTCTGAGAATTTATTATTAGCTAGTAATTCTTTTAGTTTCTCTCTATTATCAGTTATAAAATAATTCACTGGAATATCCAGATCTTTTGTAAAGAGATTAATACGTTCTATTTTTTTAAACTCAGAATAAGTATTATTCGATACTAAATAATTTAAGATGTCCTTATTAAATGCTTCTTGAACTAATTCTTTAAAATTGTTTTGCTTACTCTCAAAATTTAGGATTATTTTTTTCATAATAAATCAAAATTCGGTCTATGAAAACTTTTTTGTTGAGAATTAATTTATTATATTATATTGAATAATATTAAATTTTTAAGTTAGTAAAATCATATAATTCATAAAAAAAAAGAGTTGAATAGTCAGTGGGATTAAAAAAAAAGCTATTTCCTCGGAAAGGTAAAGAGAAAGATGACTTAGTATCAAAAGCTAAGAGCCATATCCATCGATTAAATCTAATAAATAGAAACTATAGTAAACGAGCTGAGATAAGTCGAAAAAACGCTAAGATTGCTTTAAAACGGGGTGAAAAGGACCGTGCAAAAAATTATCTTATTCAATACAAGTCTTATAATGCTAAAGTTGATAGAACAAGTAATATTAGAGGGAAAATAGAACGCCAGATTCAAGCGATTGAAGAGGGCCAATTAATCTCGGCTACAGGTGATATTTTTAGTGGAATACGCGATGAATTAGAGTATATTGCAACAAAAGCTTCTCCTGCTAAAGTTGCAGAAATAGCAGAAGATTCTGAAGCATATGTTGCAGAAATTGAAGAAGCTGCGGACATTTTAGCAGGAGATCCTGAAATTGATCTTGGGATTGATGTTACAGAGGAATTAAATCAACTTGAGACCGAAATGCTTCTTGACCAAGGAGGGACAATGCCTGAAACTCCTTCAGATGATTTACAATATATTGCTGAATATGAAATTGAAGAGCTTGAAGAAGTTAAATCAAAAGAAAAACTAAATAAAGAAATAGAAAAATTAAGAAAGGAACTACAAAGCTAATACTTTATCTTAAATTTTTTACATTTTATAGGTAAATTTATCATTATTTGATTCTTTTTACAGCTTGCACCATGTTTCTTACTTTTCTGAGGGAAATTTCATAAGCAAAATTCTCATCTTCGAACATATTTTTAATTGCATTGAAGCCACAATCGGGTTTGATGATTAAATTTTCCTTACCGTATTTATTAATTGCTTTTCGAATATAAGCTTCAAGAGAGTTTATTCCTTCAACATAATCATTGATTTCATATCCTTCTACTGGCAAAAACTTAGATTTAACCGTGCCTAAAGCCAAAAGTTTATCGGTATTTGTAAGATGTTCTTTTTGAAAAATATTAAAATTATCCTCGTTGGTTCTAAACTCATGGTCTAATATGTTCACCTCAGTTTGAAGGAGTATATCACGGCATTTAGGGCTAATTCTGCCACACACATGAATAGATGATAAAGATTTTATTTCTGAGATAGATCTATTTAGAATTTCCAAAATGAAATCTTCAGAGTGAAATAGCACTTTTCTTCCTATTAAAATCCCCAAAAGAGGTTCGTCCATAGAAATTATATCTATACCCATATTATTATACGCTTTTCCTAATTGTTTCATGATTTCTGCTAATTTTTCCACGATCCAATCTACCATTATTGCTCTAGGTTCCGTAAAGATTCTGGTTTTTAAACCCTTAGCAACTTCACCTTTCAAAATTATTTCAGATGCTAATGTGAATGGACCTGTTAAACAGGCTTTTGTTCCTTTAATTTGTTCTAAAAGCTGTGGTCGCTCATTAAAAAAGCTTTTAATAAATTCACCGTATTCTAAGGCTACCGGGTTTTCCGGGATTTTGAAATCATCTGATAAATAAAATTTATGGTTAATTTCTTCTAATTGGGTAATTTCTTTTGCTAATGGGGATAAAAACTGAGAAATCATAGAAATTAATTGAGGATAACATGGATAATCAATGCCAATTTGAATTAAATCATTAAAAATCCTTACCATGTTTTCCGGATTATTGATTAAAGGCCAACTTCCAACTACTGAAGTGGAGGGATTATCCATATTTTCTATAAAGCTTAAAAGAATATAAACTTAGATTATGTAAAATATGCAGAATCTGCATAAAATATGTATTGATAAAGATCTAAGTATAGAATCTTTTATTATCAAAATTTCTGCTGTTTTGTTTAATGGATTCTAATTCTTCTAAACTCTGTCGTAGATTTTGAATTTTATTGTCAATTAAATATATTTCTTTATTTAAATTTCTAAATGTTCTAAAATAATCACTTTCTGATATTGAACCTTGATCAAATTTAGTTTCAAGTTTTTTTAGCGTTGCTTTAAGGCTATAGCGTTCCTTCTCGAATTCTAGCATTTTTTCATGTTTTTCTCGATCTAATTTAAACAATTTTCTTTTGTGTCTATAAGATTGCTGCGTTAAAGAATTATTTGAATTAAACAAGTCAGATAAATGATTGTTATTAAATTCTTGGAATGGATATTTATCATTTAATACGTTGGGATTTATTTGATTTGGATATTGTGGGTTTAATCTTTGTGCTTGTTCTAAATTTCTCGTTAAACTATCCCTCTCTTCAACATCTAGGAATTCCTCATAGTTGGGATTAATTTTTTGAGGATTATAATTTTGGAATCGATTTGGATTGATGAAGTTTTGAGAAAAAAATTGACTTTGGATAGGGTTGGGTCCTTGATATTGATACAAAGGGTTTATATAGTTATTTACTCCTTGAGGAGATTGAACTGGTGCCGGTGGATGGTATGGCGGATATTGATTATTTGGATTTTGTATTAATGGTTGATTAATTCCAAATTGTCCTAAATTTTGATCCTGATAAGAAAATCCTTGATTTCGAGATTGAGGCATTAAAATTGGAATTTGGTTAGGTTGAGTATTGAAATTTTGAGGAAAATTTTGATTATAACTGCTTATCTTTTGAGAACTCTTGTTGTATTGGCATTTTAAGCTAAAAAATGAGTTAATACTTTCTTCAATGAAATTTACTAACTCATTTAAATCGATATCAACTCCTTGAAGTTTAGTTGCTGATTTGATGTCATAAACAGTAGATTCGTCAAATGTTCTTGCCAATAGAATATATTCTATAACTCTAGAAAGAGCATTAGAGGGTAATGTAAATTCATATTTCCCATACTCAAATTCAATATATAGCTTTTTGAAGAATCTTCCTTTTTCTTTTATCCTTATTAAATCTTGAACTGGTGCTTTAAAGGTTAAAGCTTGCTTTTTTTTTCTCACACCATACTCATGAATAAAAGATAAATCTAAATTAGTGATAAATAAAATTCCTCTATCTTTCTTATATCTATCATCTGTGTTCAATCCGTTGACTAATTTAGCATAGATTGCATAAACAGGTTTTTCCTTTTCTGCCAATTTTATTAATTTCTTATAAGTAGAAAAATAGAGACTGATTTTTTCAATAAATTTTAAATTAACTTCAAAAGAGGCTATACTATTTTTAAAAGTTTTAACATTATTTAATACAAACTCATTGATTGAATTATGGCTTCTTAGAAGATTATCAAAAATACCTTCTATAATTGTTATATTGGAATTTGGTTGAGCGTAAATGTTAAAAAAATATTCTTTATATAATACCATTTGATTAAAATGAGCATTAATTTTATCAAATAATGTATTTTGCACATATATAAACAGTTTAAAGAGAGCTAGTAAATCAGATTCCATTTTTGGAAAATGATAGCATCTTATAGGGGGATCTCTTGCTTTTTTTATTTCTTGTTGAAGAATAAATAACTTATCAAGAGCCTCTCTTAAGGGATTAATAAACAAACGAGAATTCTTAATCAAATCTAAGAATTCCTTCTCTAAATCTTCTTTTTTCTCATAAATGTTGATGATTTTATGAGATCCGCACTTTGGACATGATTTTAAAGGTTGGTTTATTTTTATTATGTTCCCATTACCACAATCCTTACATACTCTGTTTTTATCAGAATCAGAAGGTCCTATATTTTTTGAGTTACACTCTTGGCAAAGATAAAAATCAACTTTTTTTTCATGTAAACAGTCAGAACAACAATTAACACCACACTCTTCACAATAATAAGTCAACTGCACATATCTTTGACAAAATCGGCAAACTTGATCTGACATTTTTAAATTTTAAACCCAACCAAATAAATTCTAAAATCTTTATAAATCGCTTTATCAAAGATGTTACAATGTCAAAAATACAAAAAAGAATATATTATTCATGTATCATGTAATATCCAGATATAATAGAAAACAAAAATGAGCTTTTAATAAAAATCCTTATTTGATTATTTTTATTTTTGTTCCAAGAGCTTGACCTGGAACTCCTGCTTTCTTAAAATGGGCTCTTACGGCACCACTATTACCATGAGCACGTGTAATTACACCCTTTAACTCCTTACCAGATGAACTTTTCCAAACAACGGTTCTTCCAATAAGCTTATTCGCATCTTTTCTGCTCTGAATATTTGAAAAAACTAATATACAATGTTTCTGGTGGACGGTATGGCGACCTCGTTTATAATTTGAGATCACTCCTTCCATACCTAAAAGATTCAATTTATTCAATGACATAGATGAAGGCTCAAAATTCTTAAAATCTTTATAAATTATTAGAAAAAATGCCCCAAAACTATTAAGTTTTTTTAATTATTATGATGAAAAAAAGAATGAGAAATTATTCTGATTTAATTTATCATCTGATATGACTTATTCCACGCCTCTAAATTAAGTATTTTTATTTTTTCTAGAAACTTGACTTCTGAAATTTGGTCTTTTTGAATTACCAAATCATTAACTCTTGAGATAATCGAATTTTCAATACTTCTCATTTTAATTTTCTTGTTTACTGGTTTAGATTTTGTATGTTTACACCAAAACCAATCAGAATTGACCATTTGATATGGTCCAGGTCTATAATATTTTTGACCTTCAATAGGAAAAATATACGGTTTATAAATACTAATACATGGAAGTGTGGTTCCTGTAAACCAGTGAATTGATTTCTTTTTTTTCATTAAATGAGAAACTTGTGAACCAGTTGATTCAAAACCCCCGTGCATGCAAATTCCTGCTTGGTGTTCTCTAAGAAAATTCATCATTAATTGCGGTGTAATTTTACTTTTATTTTCTTTCAATAATATAGTAGCTTTCCCCTCCCTTGAATAAGGTGATGGTATCGAAGAAATTGGGGATCCTGAAAAAGTCACAGCAAAATCAAAATCCTTATCATTTTTACAATAATCCTTGTCTATTGCATGCTGAATGATGCCATCTCTTCTCATATCACCTTTTCCTCTTATAGAAATACTATTAGATATAGATCTTACATTTCTTACTTTTTCAGCAACCCACCACTCATCAGCAGTTTCTAATACATAAGCTTCTAGGGGATCTGCGATTATAAATGAATTATGATACATCCAACTTGGATCATTATAAGCGCATCCTCCACCTTGAGGATATGTTTCTAATAAAGTTGTAATGATGTTCAATGAATCTTTTGCAGTTTTTCCCCTTTCAAGACCCAACCTCAATAAATCCATACCCAATAATCCTGTATCTCTTATTGGTTCATGTGTATAGACTGCTTCATTTCCAATTACAACACCATATTCATTTGCACCCATTTCTGCACCCCACATCCACCAAGGCTGACTTAAAAGAACAGCGTGAGTTTCATTAACTTGAGGAACTGAAATGTAAGTAGATTTTACTTCTTCTCCTTTCGAATATTTTAATTTTGGAGAGTAGGTTATTAATTGAACTTCATCCCAAGGACGATCTGAATTTTTACCAAAAATTACACTTCCATCTATTGTTGAATTTCCTAATGCCACTAGAGTGTCACACATAAATCCTCATTATAATGAAAGTTATGAAATAAAAAGATTTGGTATTCATAATTACTTAAGATAATTTAAAGCGGTTAAAGCATAGATTTTGGCTACATTCATTACATCCTCTATGTAAACAAACTCATCCTGGGCGTGATGATTATTCTCTCCTCGAAGAGGACCAAATAAGATAGTTTCAATTCCATTTTCTTGAAATAATTGAGCATCAGTAGTAGGTATAAAAGTCTTAAATTCTCTTTCTTCTCCGAAAACTGTTCTAAATGCTTTTTTTACTGCTTGTGCAAAGCTAGATTTAGTGTCTAATATTTGGGGTTTAATATAACCTAATATTTGGGTGGTTATATTTAAGTTAGGGTCTTCTTTTTCAAGGTCTTCTACATATTTTAAGATTCTCATTTTAAAACCCTCCAAATCCATTTCTGGAATAACACTAATTAGACATTGCAAAACACAATTGTCTGGAATTGTGCTAAATGAATTACCCCCTTTTATTAATGTAAAATTTACTGAACATATTTTTGATGGAAAATCAGAAGGTAAAGGATATTTAGTTTCAATTTTTTTGAATTCTTCTTGTATCTCCATTAAAAAATTCATAATTTTTAGCATCTTGCTAATAGCATTTATTCCTGAGTATTTATTACGATTGGGCGGAGGTAAATCTGGGTAGGCTTGCGCATTACGACGGATTCCTCGGATGGTGAAACTTATTTGCATTGTTCCACCTAAATAAGAAACGGGATAATCACAACATACATCACCTAATAAACATGCATCTCCACTTACAATTTCATCCTTTACAAGATATTCGGTCCCCAATATACCGCCAATTTCCTCGTTAATAACAGCTGTAATAATCAATTTTCCATTAAAATCCATGCCTGCATCTAATAAAGCTTTAGTAGCGAAAATTTCTGCTGCTACACAGGCTTTATCATCAGCAGCCCCACGACCATAAATTTTATTCCCAACAATTTCCCCTCCATAAGGATCCTTAGTCCAGCCATCATAAGTAGCAGCTGTATCAAGATGAGCATTAAATATTAGAGTTGGTCCATTTTCATTACCTATTTCTCCAATGACATTGTTTCTTTTTACTTTCGTATTGATATCAAATTCTTTCATTTTTGAAACTACAAATTTAGAAATTTCTCTATATTTCCCGGGAGGTACTTCAGAAGGTATCTGAATTAACCCTTGAAGAAATTCTATAATATCTTCCCTCATATCATCTATTTTATCTAATAGATCTTTCTCTGATATTTCCAAAATTTCAAACCAATATTAGTTTTTAAAATTAAATAAGGTAAAAATATAATATTTAAAATATGTTTTCATTTAAAGGTAGTAAAAATTTAAATGTTGATTTAATCGAAAAAGGTAATAGAAAAATTATAAAAAGTAATACGCTAGGCACGCCAAATCCCTATATCTTCTTCGAATCCTAATCTTTCAGCACTGGTTTTTTCTCCGTTACAAACCTCTTTTAGCTTTTTCCATAATATTTCAGAAATATCTGCTATTGATTTATCATTGGTTATGATTTTACTTGCGTCAATATCGATATTGTTTGCCATATAATCACATGTTTTCGGATTTCCACAGATTTTAATAACTGGAGCTACGGGGTTACCAAATGGGGTTCCACGACCAGTTGTAAAAACAATTATATTAGCTCCAGCAGCAGCAAGAGCAGTCACGGATACAACGTCTAATCCGGGTTCTACCATTAACCATAATCCTTTTCCTCTAGGTTTTTCTGTATATCGAATAACACCTTGTATGGTAGATTTTCCACCCTTAGCAATATTTCCTAGTGATTTTTCTTCAGGGGTACTTAGTCCCCCCTCAATATTTCCCGGAGAACGGTTTTCAAATTTTTTTCCTTTAAAAAGACTCATAATTTCTTTAGAAACTTCTTCATTTATTGCCTTTTTACTTAGTAAATGTTCTGCTCCAGCCCATTCTGCCATTTCTGGAAGGATACTGGTTCCTCCTGAGTTTACTATCATATCAGATACAATTCCGACGATTTGGTTACTAATTAACCCCGAAGTAGCATCTGAGCCACCACACTCTAAGCCTAAAGTAATTTGAGAGAAGTCAAAGAACTCTCTCTTTAACTCTTTTGCTTCTTTATCAAATCTTTTACAAATACTTACACCTTTTTCAATTGCACCGATAGTACCTCCTTTTACGTCTTGAATATTAAAGGAATCCACTGGCTTCTTTGATTCTTTTATTTTATCAGCTAAATGATTGCTGAAAAGACTTTCACATCCTAATCCAATGACAAGAGCACCATAAACATTTGGGTTACTTGCAAGACCTTCCAAAATATTAAATGTATTCGAAAAACTTATTCCCCATTGACCACATCCGTAAGGATGTGTAATCGCTACAGCGTTATCTATTTTTTCAGCAACTCTTCGAACTACAGTATTCGCACAAACCACTGAAGATAAAACAACTATTTTATTACGAATACCAACTGTACCATTAGAACGGGGATAGCCTAAAAATCCTTCATTCATCCTTTGTCACCTTTAGATAGGAACTTATAATGTTATGAGTATGAACCCAATCTCCCTCGCTTATATTCTCAGTTGAAATTCCTATAATTTCACCATATTTGAAAATATAGCTGCCTTTCTTAATATTTTGTGTGGCAAATTTATGACCTAATGGAATTTTTTGATGGATTTTAATAGATTTGTCTATGAGATTTATTTTTGCATCTTGAGGAATGTCTTCTAAAGTAGTAGCACAGTTATCCTTTGAATCAATAATTATATACTTGTTTTTCATTATGCCCACGGAAATTCAAATAAATTCATATGATAATTTTCACTAGAGAACTGCTATAGCTTCAATTTCAATTAAACCATTTGGAAGAGGACAAGTAGCTTCAATAGTAGTTCTTGCGGGGAATTTTTCTGTAATACCATTCTGCAAAAAGAAATCTTTATAGGCGTCATTCATTTCCTTGAAATTTGACATATTTTTTAAATAAACTGTTGTTTTAACTATATTTGAAACGCTTGCACCCACCACTTCTAATATTTTTTTAATTTTTTCAAAAGCTGTTAAAGTTTGTTCTTTTATACCTTTAGCTCCTTGATCTCCAACCTGCCCTGATAAAAAAACAAGATTTCCTGCTTTTATACCAAGATTATAGGGGCCAGCTTTAGGAGAACCAGTATCAATCACTTCAATATTGACCATTATACATATCACCTTTACTCTTTCTTTTAACTTACCTTTTTATTGAATTAGTATAAATTATTACATATTATTATATTCATCAAAATATTTACTTTTTGTCTTATTCGAATCAAATAATTAAGTTTTAATAAAATTCTTTTTTTAAAGACTTAAATTAAATCAACATGAATGTTAAATTGATTTTTTGCTTTTAACGGCGCTTAAAAAAGATTTGAAGCATCGTGAGTGAGAAAAAAGATAGAGTTTGGATATTTACATTCGAATATGCTGCAATTGTTAAAGTGGGGGGTTTGGGAGAAGTACCCGCTAACCAAGCAAAACACATTGCTGATAAATTTGAACTTACTGTTTTTATTCCATCTCACGGTCAACTAAATAACCTTAAAAAAAATTATGAATGGAAAAAATTACCTTTCAATTGTGTTGGTCAGATTAATCCCTCAATTTTTGGATTGAATGAGTCTGAAAGTAATTATAGTATTTCATTTCATAAATCTAAAATCGATAATGTAAATATCATTTTATTAACTGGAGAAAATTCATTTACAAATAGATTTTTGGATGATCCTGCAGTATACAATCCTGATACTCTTAGGGGTAAGATTGCTTTATTTAGCATTGGAATGCAATGTTATCTAGATTATCTTATTGATAACCAAAGAGAAAACTTGCCAAATATAATACATCTACATGATTATCATGCTGTAATACCATTTATTGGTATAAAACAAATTTTGATTAAAAATGGCTTAGATATCTATTCAATAATTACTATCCACTTATTAACGCGGCCTATTTATGAGGTTGAATTTTATACTGGATGTGGCATAGATCAAACCCCGATTAGGATACTTTTAAAAAATGGTCATACTTTACTAACTTTAAGTGAGATTTTTGATTTATGTAAAAAATATAGTCCACTTAATGAAATTGGTCAACTTCCGACTTTGGAAAAGATCGGTGCGGTTGTATGTGATATGGTTACGACTGTTAGTCAATCATATCTTATATCAGACATAATACCGAATTGTGGAAATGACTTAATTGTATTTAAATCTGATTTTATTTGGGATGGATGTGATTGGGATTACGATGAGATTTATCAGCAAGTCATAGATAAACATGGAGAAGAAATACAGATGTTTTTAGATTTTCCAATTGAGAAGAAATTAACTTTATCAGATATGAAGAAATACCTCTTGACTCATAAAATCGCTCATTTAGACAAAAGCCCTCTTATTCGTTCTGAAAAAATTCTCAATGTAATAAATGAGATCTCAAATGGCAATCAATTCATTAAGAATGGAAATGTAAAAGCATTTGAAGATATAGGGCCTTTAGTAATTACTACAGGAAGAATATCACAGCAGAAAGGTTTTGAAACCATTTTCGAAGCAATTCCTGAGGTAATTAAGGTTATACCAAACGCAAGATTTCTATTTCTAATACTTCCTACTGATTACAGTTTAAGAGAAATTAAATCTTACGCTCAAATTGTCCAAAAGTATCCAGATAATCTCCGTATAATTTTTGGAGTTGCGAAAGATGTTTTTCATTTAGCACATATATCTGCTGATGTTTACTGTGCACTTTCACGATGGGAACCGTTTGGTATTATCGCACTAGAAGCAATGTCATCAAAGCTTCCCATTATAGCCACTCGAGTTGGAGGTTTTCAGGAGACAATAATTGATATAAGAAGTTTCCCTGAAATTGGTACGGGGATCTTAATTGAAAAAGATAATCCTATTCAATTCGCGAACGCATTAATTTCACTCTTTTTATTAGCAGAAATCTCAAAAAGAGCCAGGGATAAGAGTTCTATTTATGAAACCGAAACTTTTAATTTGGTGAATCAAATTCCTGATGAAATAATTAAATCTTTAGTTCTTCTCGACCCAAACTTTTATAATAAGATCAAGGAGAATTGCTACAAGAGAGTACAAAACAATTTTAGATGGGAAATTGTCACGAAAAAATTAGTTAATCTTTATTCTAAATTAAAGCAATTACATTCATCGCATTTGTAAGAATTTAATAAAATGATTATTTAAAAAAAATCTTTTATCCTCATTCAATTTTCAAATTGAATTCCAAAAGAGATTTAAGTTATGACGAATAGCGTTGGGTTTATCAGGTATGATTTCTAATTCTTTTCTAACCCATTCAGAAATCCACTTATTTTTTGCTTTAAATCGGCTATCCATAAAAATTATCGCTCCCTTATCAGAGATTTTCCTGATCGGTCGTCCTGAAGCTTGATTCGCCCTTTGAACAGCAGGATATAAATAAGCAAAATTCCACCCTTGTTTATTAAATACTTTATCATAATACTTAATTTTTGCATCAACTCTTGGAGTAGGTAAATGGTAAGGAAATCCTGCTATGATTACAGAATTCATATGATCTCCGGGATAATCTTCACCCTCTGAATTCCTTCCCCCACATACACCAAGTAAAACCGCGCCACCATTAGAGGCGTACGCTTTAAAATCGTCGACCATTGCATTGTTTTCTGAAGCGGATAATCCAGGTTTCTCAACAAATAGATTTTTTTTGTTCTTTGCTACGATATTTCTTAACCCATTTGAAAGAAGTCCTTTAAGGATTCGGTAAGAAGCACAAAATATGCCCGTATTTGCTGGCGTACAAGCTAATACCTCATTGATTTTATTTATCATTTTGTTAAACATTTCAGGTGTTCTATTAGCCCTTTTAGTATCCACACCTTCTATTATTATTGCTTTTATATTTTTCTTTAGGAAAGGAGAATCTGTTATTATTCCTTTATAGCTCTTACCACTCTCATTCAATCCCATCAAATTATTATAAACATAAGGGTTTACGGTTCCAGAGAGGTTTAAGGATGTATATGCGGATTTTAGAATTGGAATTACGATTTCTCTCGGATCTAAAGCTACTATCTCTAGTGAAATCGATCTTTTTCCTTTTATTTCCTTAAGATTAAAGCAAAAAAAATAGTTATCTAAATTAAAGGTTTTTAACCATTTCAACCAAAATTCAGCTATAGATCCTAAGAAATCTCTAGAAATTTTACCATTAGCCAACTTTACTTCATGAATTGAAACACTAAATTCTTGAATATCTTGAATTAAATTCTTAAATCCATTCAAATCTCTGAACTTTAATCCTTCAAATAGATATTTTAGATAAGTATTTGGATCTACTTCTTGTTCTCCGAGATTTAGATCACGTTTTTTTTCATTCAAGTGATCCAACAAGATTTTAACAAAATCTTGCATAATAATGGGGGATCTATACATTTCAAGATCTTTTAAACATAGCTTCAGTGAATAGGGCGTTAATCTGTTTGAATTTACTTCAGTCGCAACATCCAATATGTTATGACATTCATCGAGAACTAAAATACAATTATTAAGTTCTTGATCAACAAATTGTAAAAATAGATCTCGAATATATGGATTGAAAAGCCACTGATAATTGCAGATAATAACTTTCATTTCTTTTAAGAGAAATTTACATAAAAAATAAGGACAAAATCTCTTATCTTGACAAAAATTTATTAATTCTTCAGCATCAATCGGTTTATTAAATAGTTCTGGTGCTAATAATACTGGATTTTCCACTTCTCCTTTTTTTTTTAACAAATTTAAAAAATGGCCACAATTTCGGTTTTGCCTTAAATCTTTACAGACTGACATTGATTCTTTAGGATTCAACTTTAAACTTAACAAAGTTTCACTTAAACACATCTCGTTTCTCCCTCTAATTGAAAGTCCATTTAACTTTACTGAAAGGTTATCTTCGGTTTTCAAAAAACTCCAGATCTTAATTAGTTCTTTTATCACTCTCCGGCATTGAGTATGGGTTCTGCACGTGTATATAATTTTTAGATTTTTTTCATAGGCTAAGGGAAGTAGTCCACTTAAAGCAATAACAGTTTTACCAGTACCATTGGGTGCTACTAGTAATATGTTTTTTTTTAATTTCGAACCAATTTCAATTTGCTTGATAATTTTTTCTTGATCTATTCTAAATTTATCATACGGAAAAAAAGATAAGTAATTTATTTTTGTACACCAAAATTGTAATTAACTAGGTCTTACTAAATTTATTTATTTTAAATTTTATATTGCCAAAGAGTATAAAAATTTATTCAAATACCGATATTAATCGTGTAATACAGGCTTTCTGGCAGCAAGTACAGCATCTAAACGCTTTATCGGCATATTATGCGGAGCATTTCTTAATATTTCAGGATTTGATTCTGCTTCTCTATAAATTTTTTCCATAATTTCAAGGAAATTATCTAATGAGCTTTTTGACTCAGTTTCAGTAGGTTCTATCATTAAAGCTCCTTGTATTATCAGAGGAAAATAAATAGTTGGAGCATATATCCCATAATCAAGAATCCTTTTAGCAATATCTTCAGTAGTTATATTATTAGGCATATTTTTGTCAGAAATTACAAATTCATGCTGACATGCCCGATTAAAAGGAAGATAATATTTCTTTTGTAATAAGACACGCAAATAATTGGCATTTAATACGGCCATCTGACCGACCCTAAGTAATCCTTCGGCACCTAAAGCTAAAATATAAGCATAAGCTCTAACAATAACTCCAAAATTACCCCAAAAAGATTTAATTCTACCAATAGATTTACCAGTAGATTCTTTACATACTAATCCATTTTCAGTTGAAATAATGCATGGTTCAGGAAGAAAAGGACTAAGATCATTTATTACACCTATAGGTCCTGAACCTGGACCACCTCCTCCGTGTGGTGTAGCAAAAGTTTTATGTAGATTAAGATGGACAATATCAAATCCCATATCTCTAGGCCTACATATACCTAACATCGGGTTTAAATTTGCCCCATCGTAATAACATAACCCACCATTATTATGCACAATTTGTGTAATTTCCTTAATATGTCGATCAAAGATTCCTAAAGTATTAGGATTTGTTAGCATTATTCCCGCTACATCACCTCCCTGCATTGCATACTCTAAATGGTCAAGTGGCACTTCTCCTTGTTCATTTGATTTTAACTCTATAATTGAGAAGCCTGCCATTTTTGCCGATGCAGGATTAGTTCCATGAGCGGAATCTGGTACAATAATTTTTTCTTTTTTTATTCCCTTATGTTCAAAATATTTTTTCATAATTAATAATCCTACTAATTCTCCATGTGCTCCCGCCGCCGGCTGAAGTGTAAATCCATCCATACCAGTTATTTCTCCTAAGAATTTTGAGATATTATATAAGAGTTTGATTGAACCTTGGTTTTCCTCTTGTAATGGATGAATTTGACTGAATCCAGGTAATTTTTCAACAGTTTCACTAATTTTAGGGTTATATTTCATCGTACATGAACCTAATGGATAAATTCCTGTATCAACACCATAATTTTTATGACTTAAATTCACAAAATGACGAACAATTTCAATTTCTGGAACATTTGGAATGAGTATATCATTTCTTAATAGAATCTGAGGAATAATTTCTTTAAGATCTGCGACTTCTATGTCCATTTCAGGTATATAATTTTGTAGTTCTTCATCTATTCCCTTTTCAAAGATTAGAGTTATATTTGATTTCATAACTTTTTCCCCTCCGCTTTATTGTTTAATGCTACTTGAGCAGCTTGAATAAATGCTTCAATTGAATCTTTTGAATTCATTTCTGTTATACACACCAAAGCAATATTTTTCATTTGAGGATAATATTTCGATATTTTAAGGGGCGGAAGTAAGTTCCGCTGCTTACATTGATATATAAGAGAATCAATACTAGGACAATTAACTAAAAACTCGTTATATGTTGGTTTGGTATTTAAAATTTTGTAACCAGGAATTTTTCCAATTTTAGATTTGAGGTAATGAGCTTTTTGAAAATTTTGGGTCGCAATCCCTTTTAATCCAGTTCTTCCCATTGCTAATAGATAAACTAATGCTGCTAACGAGCATAATGCTTGATTTGTACATATATTCGAACTAGCTTTTTCGCGTCGGATGTGCTGCTCACGCGCTTGTAACGTTAAAATAAATCCTTCTTGTGTCCCATTAATCTCCTTAGTTTTTCCAACCAACCTACCTGGCATTTTTCTTAGATATTTCTTTTTAGCAGTAAAAATCCCTAATCCAGGTCCTCCGAAAGATGGACTTATGCCAAAAGACTGTCCTTCAGCTACAAAGATATCAATATCTGTTAATCCCGGAGGTTTAATAACTCCTAGGCATGTAGGATCAGTCATTACTTGAACTAGTAAACAATTTGGAGCTTTCTCCCTAACACGATTCACCAATTTTGAGATATCCTCTATATCACCAAAGAAATTGGGACTTTGGAATAATAATGCAGCAACATCTTCATTTAATTGATTCAATAATTTGTCTTCAGTTGTTATTTCAATGCTAATATTTTGCCCCCAGCAATAAGTCTTAACAACTTCAATATATTCTGGGTGAATTCCTTCCAACATAAATATAGATTTTTTATTAGTAATTAGAGTGGTCATGATAGCTGCTTCAGCAAGAGCAGTAGAACCATCATACATGCTTGCATTAGCAATGTCCATTTGAGTAAGTCTGGAAATCATTGTTTGATATTCATAAATGGCTTGCAAATACCCTTGACTCGCTTCTGCTTGATAAGGTGTGTATGATGTGTAAAACTCTGATCTAGAAATAACAAAATTAACTAAGGAAGGGATATAATGATAATAACAACCAGCACCTAAGAAAGAACTCGAATAAATTTTATTTTTTCTTGAAATTTCTTCCATATGACGAAAAAGATCAGGTTCAGATAATCCTGTAGGTAAATCTAACTTTTCTTTAATTAAATCTTTGGGGATATCTTGAAATAATTCTTCAATATCTGCTACCCCAATTACCCTCAACATCTCAGTAATTGTTTTTCTATCGTGAGGTACAAAATCCACTTAATTTTTCCACTCAATTATTTGATATAAACAATTAACAAAAATAATTTAATGAATAAATAAAAAAAAATATTATTATTCTTCTGATTTAACTAATTCTTTATATCTTTCAACAGATATAAGTTCATCAATTTCATTTGCATGAGAAATTTTAATCTTTAACATCCAGCCGTCCCTAAAAGGAGAAGAATTTACGAGTTCTGGGCTCTCAGCAAGTTGTTCATTTATCTCAACAATTTCTCCCGATAATGGCATTAAAAGATCTCCAACTGCTTTCACGGACTCAATTTCACCAGCATTACTTTCTTTCTCTAATATTATTCCTATAGAAGGGAGTTCAACAAAAACTATATCACCTAATTGATGCTGAGCATAGTCAGTAATGCCAACAGTAGCAATACTATCATGTAAATTTACCCATTCATGAGATGTTGTATATTTTAAATCACTAGGAAATTCATAACTCATTAGCTTTCACTTTATTTCTAAATTTTTACGTTTTTTACACATTTCGATAAAATGGTATAGAAACAATAATTCCCTTTAGAAGCTTACCTCGAATTTCGATTTCTAATTCAGTTCCAACTTCTTTATATTGACTTTTTACCAAACCTAATCCAATAGTCTTTTTAAGAGTAGGTGAATATCCACCAGATGTTACATATCCAATTTCGTTTCCATTCTTAAATATCATATAGTTTTCTCTAATTATTCCTTTATCTAATAAATTAAGGGCAACTAAAATTCTTTCAGTACCTTCAGATTTTTGCTTCATAAGCACTTGTTTACCAAGATATTCAATACCTTCTTTGGGTTTTACTAACCAATTTAATCCAGCCTCTATTGGCGTAATTGTATCACTTATTTCATGCCCATATAAAGAATAACATGCTTCTAACCTTAACGAATCTCTTGCCCCTAAGCCAGCTGGACTTGCTCCTGTATTTATCAAATTATTCCATATTTCTTCTGAATACTTCTTATCAAATGAAATTTCAAACCCGCGTTCCCCAGTGTAACCGGTTCTAGCTATAAATATTGGTATATTTTTAAGATTACAATATCTAAAATAGAATCTTTTAATTTCAGATAGATCAACATCTACAAATGGTTGAAGTAGATCATCTGTTTTAGGACCTTGAAATGCTAAACGACTTCGTTCAGATGAGAGATCCTTCACATTTACATCATAATCTTTAATGTGATTATTTAGCCATTTAAAATCTTTCTCGATATTACCAGCATTAACAATTATTCTAAAAAGATCTTCTCTTTCCTCATAATAAAATAGATCATCAACGACTGTTCCATTTTTGTAACACATGCAAGAATATTGACCCTTAGATACTTCCAATAATTTTAAATCGTTTATCATGATATATTGGAGAAATGGGATTACATCTTTACCTTTAAGTAGAAACTCACCCATATGGGATATGTCGAACACTCCCGCATTAGAACGAACTGCTTCATGTTCCTTAATAATACTCTCATATTGAACAGGCATTAACCATCCAGAAAATTCTACCATGCGAGCGCCGAGTTTTCGATGAATATCATAAAGAGGCGTCTTTCTACTATTGAGTTTTTCACTTTTCACTTTTTCTACACCATCTTAACATTATTTAATGTGTAAGAGGTATGTTGTGGAATAAAATAGTGTGATTAATTTAAATTTTTAGGGTTAGCAAGAGTTATGCTTTGGCTAAATTGAATCTAATTTACTCATAAGCTATAAGCAGATAATTCAAAACTAATAATCATAAAAGTTTAATTATTAAGATTGCTTTTAATAAAAAAATGAGTGAAGATAATAATAATAATTTTTATTTATCAATAAAAGACCTTATTAATGAAACTCTAGGTCGTGATTTAATCATATTCAGTTTTCTTTTTCTGTTAGTAATTACTCAAGTATGGGAGAATATATCTCTCTTATTATTTCCACTTATTACTTTTGCATTTTCAGTATTTTTTAGAATTGTAAATACAAATAAATGGAGAACTGAATTTGAGGAGAGACCTATTATTTATAATCCGATAGGATTAGAAAAGAAACACGCTAACCGATTATTTTTTTGTGCTCTCTTTCAATTAATTCTATTATTTTGGATTGGGGCTGAATCTCTATACAATCCACACATAGTAGACCAGTATTTCCTATATTTTAACTTGTTGTTTATTTTTTTATACACTTTCGGGTTTTTTTGGATTTTTATTGATCTATGGAAGCATTCAAAAGTAGAAATTATTCTTAGCGGAATTAATAAGGAAAATCCTAAAACTTATGATTCCATTATTTCATTTTTAAAAATAAAGAATTTTAGATTAATTGCATTAATTAACTTATCCGTCTTCATTGCTCTAAACATTCTAAATTCTATTTTATCTATTACTTCGAACCAAGATCCTCTCTTCAGAATTCAACTTAATCTACCTGGAACTGGAAGTGGGGGATCAGATCCGATGACTACTTCGTCTCTTATCTATTTTATACTATTAATTTCTCCTCTTTTTGCGGTCATTTCTCTGATTTTAACTTATCGGGATGTTAACAATTTTAGCAAAGAAGAGTTAGATAAAATTCTCGAACCATTACCTAAGAATATTCAAATTATTATAATTGAACACCTTAAGGCACTTGATAAAAAAATAAAAGACCAACTAAATATTGAATAAAAATTTTAATCTAAAAATCCCTTTTTCTTTAAAATCAACTGTGTTAAAGTTTCAAAAATATTCTCATTATTTTCCCCACTCTTAGAGGAAGTCTCGAAAAAACGGTCAATATTATGAGTATTTTTAAATTTTTCGGCTTGGTCTGTTTCCACACTTCTCCTTACATCAGCTAAATCGAGCTTTTCTCCAACCAGAATAAATGCAGGGTCCACCGCATTATTTTTCACGATACCATACCATTCTTCTAAACTATCGAAACTTGTTCGACGGGTAATATCATAACATAATAAGCAACCCGTCGCACCTCGAGCATAAATAGGGAGAAAGATCCGAAAACGCCTTTCGCCAGCGAAATCCCATATCTGGAGCCTTGTCATTATGGAATCATTGACTTGGATGTCCCAAGTGGCCAAATCTGTCCCAATCGTTATCTTTTGCGCTATAAACTGCCCGGTCAGTAATCGCTGCACCATTGTGCTCTTACCTATCCCTCCATCTCCTACGACGCAGATCTTGAACAATATTTTTCGCGAAATTTCATCCATAAGCCCTTACTATCACCAAACTTAACTAGATTAAAATTGTTAATAATTATATAGACTTTAATTGTAAATAATTTTTTTTGCTTTAATAAGATTAAATCTATTTTATATTTATATAACTCTTTAAAAAAAAAAACAAGATTCCGGATCATTTTAACTTTAGAAGAATGTAAGAAAAATTTTTCTTACATTTATAATCATGAAAATTTGTAAAGAGTTAAAAAACAAAAGTAAAAAGAAATAGAAATTAAAAAGTTATTTATTCTTCAAGAATATCTTTTAACTCATCAATATTAAGATCTAAATATTTAGCGGTTATTAAATCTTTACCGAGAAGAGTCAAGAAATTCTTTTTACGTTTCTTATTAAGGAATTTCTTCATTTCTGATAAATCTGGATTTGGGTCAGTAATTTCAATCAATTTCTGTTTAACAGCAGCATCAACAACCTTTTGACCAACATCAGTTCGAATTA
>JAHLWJ010000648.1 GCA_019057975.1 Promethearchaeota archaeon
CTGGACCCGGAAATCCTCCCTGTGTTGTCGATGAAACCGCCGATTTAGTTAAAGCCGGCCGTGATATTGTGAATGGAGCAGGATTTGATAATAATATTGTCTGTATATGTGAGAAAGAGATTTTAGCTGTTTCCCAAATTGCCGATAAATTAAAAGAAGAGATGATAAAAAATGGCGCTTATGAACTGAAAGGCGAGCAGATTGAAAAGGTTACTAAATTGGTAATTGCTGACCCGGGAAAGCCCGGGCATGAGGGGGCATCGAACAAAGAATATGTGGGAAAAGATGCCAGTGTAATTGCCCGGGATATCGGGTTAGACATTTCTGATCAAACCAAAATATTACTTTGCGAAGTAGACCGTTATCATCCATTGGTCTGGACCGAACAGCTTTTACCGGTGATTCCCCTGGTTCGCTTTAACAATGTTGATGAAGCCATAGATTTTGCCGTGCAGTGTGAGCATAATTTTAGACATACTGCCTCTATTCATTCCCGGAATATTGCTAAACTTTCCAAGATGGCCCAATTAATGAACTGTTCTCTCTTTATAAAGAACGGACCGTGTTATAGTGGATTAGGGCTCGGAGGAGCAGGTTATGCTTCCTTTACTATTGCTACTCCTACCGGTGAGGGGTTAACCCGAGCAAAAACTTTTACCCGCGAAAGACGTTGTGTTCTGGTAGGTTATTTTAGAATTATTTAAAGTAAATTTAATTGTATAGGAATTTCCTTTTTTCGTAGGGGCTAATTAGTATATAGTAATAAAACGAAAAACGAAAAGCGCAAAACGTAAAGCCATAGCTCAAAATTTAAAATTTAAATATATTGTTTTATCTATTAATTTTCATCTTTCTTATCTCGTATTCTATATAGCAAAAATGAAAAGATAAAGAAGCAAAAACAGAACTTAAGATTTAGTATTGTAAGAAAAAGTTTTGAATTTTGAATTACGGTTTTTCGCTTTTCGCTTTAAGCTTTTAGCTGTAAACTGATAACTGAAAAATTGTATTTAAAACTAACAACTAACGATTATTTACTATCGACTAATTTAATTTTTATTAGCTGGATATTTGGAGGTTAAAAATGAAACTGGGAAAAGTGATTGGTAATGTTGTCTGTACCCAGAAAGTAGATTCCTTTCAGGGTATAAAACTATTATTAGTACAGCCTCTTAATGAAAAATTAGAAGAAATTGGTGATCCTGTAGTGGCTTGCGATACAGTTCAGGCAGGCACAAATGATATTGTTTTCTATGAAGGCGGCAGAGAGGCAGCTTTAGGACTTAAAAATTGGTTCAACCCTTCTGATCTGACTATTATGGGTATAGTTGATCAGGTAAACATTGGAGAGTAATTATGATTTTAGGTAAGATAATCGGTAATGTAGTTTCAACTATAAAGCTTCCGGTTTATCAAGGTTACAAGATTTTAATCGTACAACCTGTAAATGATAAAGAAGAGCCACAAGGTAAAAGTATTTTGGCTTTGGATACTGTCCAGGCAGGGGTGGGAGATACGGTCCTGGTGATTGATGAAGGGAATTCTTCTCGTTTGATTATGAACAATTCGACTGCCCCGGTTAGAACAATGATTGTAGGAATTGTCGATGCAATTAAATAAAGTTGAGAATAAGGTTAAAGGAAATGACTGATAGTATAAATAGAATAAAAATTATCCAGAATGTGGTTAGTGGATTATATTCTGCCACTACCCCTGAAAAAGTCCAACCTGCTCCCAATAATGTTCGGGATAAAGTGGGGTGTGTTGCTATTGGTTCAGATCATGGTGGATTTGAGGCCAAAGAAATTATTAGAGATTATTTGCGCACTATTGGGTATCGGGTTACAGATGTCGGAACTTTTAGTAAAGATAGTGTGGATTATCCTGATTTTGCCCTTAAAGTGGCCAAGAAGGTGGCCAGCGGGGAATGCGAAAGAGGAATTATGATCGATGGAGCTGGAATTGGCTCTTCAATGGTCTGTAATAAAATTAAAGGGATAAGGGCTGCCCTATGTTATAACCTAAAAACCATTATAAACAGCAGAGAACACAATAATGCAAATGTTTTAACTTTGGGTGGTCCATTACATACTCCGGATGAATTACGTGAAATGGTAAAACTCTGGTTGGAAACTACTTTTGCTGGCGGAAGACATTGGAAAAGAGTCAATAAAATAATGGCTGCAGAAAGAGGAAATTAAATTCTATTTTATGATTGTAACCCAAAAAGTAAACAAAATAGTAATGTAGGGGCACGATGCATCGTGCCCACAGGAGAAATTAGACAACAATATAGTGAGGGCACAATTCATTGTGCCCCTACAACATAATTATAATCAATCTTGTTTCCAACGCGATACGCAATACGCGATACGCAATACGAGATATAATCTGTTGAAAATATTTTTTTGCTTTTTAGGAAATAACTATTTTATAGAATTTTTACATATAGATTTACTAAAATTTAGAGGAATAGAGGTATAAAATTATGGATATAGATAAGATGGATAAAAAAGAATTGATAGATAAGATTAGTAATGAAATAATATCAAAGTTAAAGAAGACTTCTTCTTCTGATAATCTTTCTTTTAAATCTGATTTAGGTAATAAAAATATAAAGG